>NZ_CALWJK010000011.1 GCF_944380975.1 uncultured Agathobaculum sp.
ATTGTAGCTTAGGCACGAGATGGAGGGAAAGCCGGACTGGCTGTCCGGCTTTCCTGTCCAAATTTATTGTAATAGGGAGTGATAAGATGCAGGTGATACGGTATCTGAACGGCAGACGCCTGCATGGCGTGATGCCGCCGTTGCTGCTGGATCAGGAGGGAATTGGGGCGCTGCTCAGTGCAGCGCGCAGCAGGCAGCAGCTTCCATTGCCCGATACCGCCCCCTCTGCTATACTGGAGGCGGAGGGATGCAGTCTCGGAAGGGATGAGTTATGAAGTATACGGCGCTTTATTTGCGCGTTTCAACCGAGGCACAGGCGGATGAAGGCTATTCACTGGCAGCGCAGGCGGAAAAGCTGGAGGCTTATTGCCGGATGAAAGGCATTGCGCAGTTTCAGCGCTATGTGGACGGAGGTTTTTCCGGATCGAATTTGACCCGTCCGGCAATCACGGAGCTGGTAGAGGACATTCGCAGCGGCAATGTGGAGCGTGTGGTCGTTTACAAGCTGGACCGACTGAGCCGCAGCCAGAAAGATACACTTTATCTCATTGAGGATGTCTTTTTGCCGCATGGCGTGGACTTTGTGTCCATCAATGAAAATATCGACACCGGAAGCCCATATGGACGTGCAATGATCGGTATTCTGTCCGCTTTTGCGCAGCTGGAACGTGAAAATATTTTCTTGCGTACCCGTATGGGCATGGTCGAGCGCGTCAAGCAAGGCTATTGGCCGGGCGGCGGTAAAATTCCGTTCGGGTATGACTATGATGCGGACAAGGGAATTCTAGTGCCGAACAGCGACGCAGAGACTGTGCGAGAAATCTATGCACGCTATCTGGAAGGACAGTCGACCGGACGGATTGCGCGCGAGTTGGGACTGAGGTATGAGCATCTGGTGCGGCAGATTTTGCTGCGGGAAAGCAACACGGGTGTCATCGTATACCGCGGCGAGACCTATCGCGGACGGCATGAGCCGTTGGTCGATCCGGATACGTTTGCGCGTGCCGTGCGACGTTTGCAGCGCTCGGACAAGCCGCGCGCTGCGGCTTCGAATAAGCTGCTCACCGGATTGTTGGTCTGCGGCCATTGCGGAGCAAAAATGCGTTATCAGAAGTGGGGCGGCGCGGGTGATAAGCTGGTGTGCTATTCCAGAGATAAATCCAAGCCGCATTTGGTGCATGATGCGAACTGCCCTAATCGCGGGGTGATGGCGCGGCAGGTGGAGGAGGTCGTCATTCGCGACCTGTCCCGGTTGGCCGCAGAGCCGGTTTCGCCACGCAGCAGTAAAAAAGAGCCGGCGGAATGCCGTCGTGCACTGGATCGTGCACAGCGTAAGCTGCGGCGGCTGTATGAGCTGTTTGCGGAGGGAGAGGATGATACCTTACGGGACGCGATTGCGCGCGCCAGACAGGAATGCAGCCGTGCGGAGCAGGCATTGGAGCGTGCCCAGCAGGCAGAACGGCAGGAAGAGCGGGATGCCGCGCAGCAGGCGCTGCAAACGATCGGTTCCTGCTGGGACAAGCTGAGCGATGCGGAAAAGCAGACGCTGGTGCGTGCCTGTGTGCAAAGAATTGTGTTGCAAAACGATAAAATTGAGATATTTTATGTTATGGAAGGCGCTGAACTGTGCCAATCCTCTGCGGGATAACTGTTTTCGACTTTGTATGTTCATGCCGATGATTATTGGGGAAATCCGACGGTATCTGCGCGATAACAGCGCGCTGCGGGTATCGCGCAGTCTCCGGGATACGGCTTATAAAGCGTTGCAGGCCAAGGAAGCGTTTGTGCGTGAGCATCAGCGCGAGCCGGATATTGTGGAACTGGCAAAGCTGATGGATATGCCGAAAGAAGAAGTGGTACTGGCGCTCGATGCCATCCTTGATCCGGTATCCCTGTTTGAGCCGGTGTTTCACGATGGGACAGATACGGTCTGTGTGATGGATCAGGTAGGGGATAATAAAAATACCGATGATCAGTGGCTCGCCAGCATTGCATTGCGGGAGGCGATTGACAGCCTGAACGAGCGGGAAAAGCGCATTATCCGGCTGCGCTTTTTCGAGGGGCGCACTCAGATGGAGGTAGCTGATGAAATCCACATTTCGCAAAACGAAAGGACGCAAATTTCACAGCCACAGAGCAGTATAGAGAAAATGCACTTTTCAAGGCCACTATCTGCGTATCGAGGGGAATATGAGGTGGTTTACTACATAAACTGGCGGTTTCAAATATAACGAGGAAAGTGCGGTGGAATTGAACGCTCTGCAATCCGAGAAAAGGGAAATGTGCCCATTGGCAAGCAGCCGATGGGCACATTTTGTTGTCTTATGAATTGCGGGGAAACCGTATCACAGCAGACCGCTTTTTTGTGTGGCGAGATGCCTTAAAACAACAGCGCCATGTAATCCTGCCGTCCGTCCAGCACGCGCGTGACCTCGATATGATCATCGTCCACCACACGGTAAAAGACGAGCTGCTTTGCCACCACCAAAAATCGCAGATCGGTCTCCACAGCAAATTTACGGCAGAGTTCCGTCCCCATATAGGGGTTATCCGCCAGCAGCATAATCGCGTCATATACACGCCGGGTCAGTTTTTTCGCAGCCGCCCCATTGACGAGCGTTTCCGAAATATAGCGTTCCGTTGCCTGCATATCGTCCAGCGCGGTTTTCTTAAATAACACCTTCATTCAGACAGCCCCAGCAGCTTGCGCGCATCGTCGGCAGAACACACTTCGGCGCAGTCGTCGCCTTTTTGCAGCTCTTTCATCAACCGCGACAGCGCCTTTGCCTTGATGATCTCGGCATTATCCTCGTTCACCGCGAACGGGAAACCACCCGCATTGATTGACTGCTGGAAAAACACGTTGACCGCGTCCGTCAGCGTCAGGCCGTTTTTCGCATAAATCTGTTCCAGTTCTTCCCGGATTTCCGGGTTCATGCGGATACGGAACATATCCGTTTTGGCAGAAGAAACTACATTTCCCATACGTCATTCCTCCTTTGGATTTAGTATAACAAAAGATTGCCTATTTGTCAAAACTGTAGATACGTTGTAGCTACAAAAATGCGTGCAATTGTTTTTGACCGCCTTATCTATTTGCACTTTTTCACACTTTAAAAACTCCATCACATCAAAACTATGCCTCAACTATGCAATACAGTGGTTTTCTCAACCAATTTTCTATCCATCGATTTGCAGAAAAATTTTGCATTTTTGCAACGATCGGCCATTATCTTTTTACCATCTTCCAACATGAGAATAAATCTATTCTCGAAGGAGGACTTTTTATGGATATCAAACGGGAAATCAAATGCGCATTGCATGATCTGGGCTTTGACAAGCCGCGCAAGCATCAGGTTGCACCGATCAAGTCATTGACCGACAAACAGGATACCATTGTCATTGCCGGGACATCTTCTGGTAAGACAGCCATTTATCAGACCGCCGGACTGGTGCTGCAAGGTTTGACTGTGGTGATTGAACCACTTCTGGCGCTGATCTATAACCAAGTGAAAGAATTGCAGCACAAGGGCATTTCCGCCGATTACATCGATTCCACACGCACCAAAACAGATGTAGACAAGATTCTCCGCAAAGCGAAGAAGGGAAAATTGTCTTTTCTCTATGTGACCCCGGAGCGGCTGCAAAATAAGAACTTCATCACCGAGATGCAACAAACCAACCTTACCTTGCTTGTGGTGGACGAGTGCCACTGCATCACCGAATGGGGCTACACCTTCCGGGACGCTTATCTGCACATCGGAGATTTTATTCAAACTCTGGCGCACAAACCAGTGATCTGTGCCTGTTCAGCAACAATCTTGGAGGGCGATGTCGAAACGATCGCCCAGTCCCTGCGTATGCGGCATCCTGCGGTGTTTCGCAGCGACCTCAAACGGAACAACCTGATTTTGCTCAAAAAGGATGTCACTAGTTCAAAAAAGAATCTGGAAAAGCGTCTGGAATACTGCCTGAAAGCGCTCAAACATTGTATCCGAAAACATGTGGGCGACGGATCGATCATAATCTACGCGTTGACAACTGCATATGTCGATGCCATCTACAACTTTCTGGAGGAATTCTATCCTGGACAGGTAACGCGATATCACGCGAAAATTCAGCCGGAAAAGCTGAAACGTCAGATGGAGATGGACTTCCTGCAAGGCAAGAAAAAGATCATGGTTGCAACTTCCGCGTTCAGCATGGGCATTGATGTGCCGGACATTGAACTCGTCATTCACTTCAATACGCCAATCAGCATGACCGACTACATCCAGCAGATCGGCCGTGCCGGACGTGACGGCAGGAAAGCGCGCTGCATCCTGTTCTATGGCCAAAACGGTGATGATGCCAAGATTGTAAACAGCCTGCGCAAAAAGGCTGCGCAGACCTCGAAACAGGCCGCGAATACGATCAAAGCGCATTATAAGCAAATGCAGGACTTCCTGTCCGATACCAGTTGCATGCGCAACGCCGTCTTGCGCTATCAGGGGCAAAACGAGCAGACCATTTGCAAATGCTGCACCAATTGCGCCAGAGAGAGAAAGGGGTACTGAACATGGAACGCAAAGATGGAATCCATACATTTTCGCTGAAAATCCGAAGCAGCTATTCGGAAATCCAGAATATCCGCGTACAGAATGCCTGTATCCGCGGCAAATGCGACCGTTTTTCGCTCAATCAGAATTTTTGTATTGCGGAGTATAAGGGCAAGGGCGTCGAAATTTTGCTGCATCAATCGCTGGCCTATCCCAGCTGGATCACGCTGATCGTCAACCCGTCCTCACTTTTGGATGGGGCGTATTCTCCGACCGGGCTGTTCCGCCCAACGAAACAGACGATGAAGCAGCTGAAAGCACGCCTGCGGTCTATTCTGGATGAGATCGGGATAGATGCGAATCTCAAGGTGTTCCGATTGGCGCGCTGCGACCAAACGCGCGACCGTTATTTTAACCATGCAAGCGAAGTCGCACTTTGGCTTGGGATATTTCAAAAATCGTGGCTCATACCGCGCTATACGGTCGTTCCGTTCCCAAAAGATTCGGAATCCGACGGAAAGTGGAAGGATGCAAATCAGCATGCATGGACGGTCGCAAACAAGAGCTGTGTGTTCTCGGTGTATGACAAAGCCTATGAGCTGAAAAAACGCCACAAAGTCAAAATCAAAGCGCATATCCTGCGGTTCGAGCTGCGGTTGTCCCGAAAGATCATCCGAAAGATATGCCATGAAACCGCATGGGATAAGCAGCTGCTGGAATTGCATGAAAAACAAGATGCACAGCTGGACAAATTCCTGCACCGGCTGCATCTGCCCGAAAACACGCGACTTGTTACACTTACGCAGGCTTTGGACATCATCAACGCTTCGCGCTTTCGGGAAAAGACCAAGAAAAAGCTGCGCCGAATCGTGAAAAAAGCGAACGGCTGCGAATCACTCGCAGCCGTCCGGAAGAAAACCAAAATCAAAAAGTCAGAGTTTATCACAATGTTGGAGAAATTTGAGACCTTAGGCATTTGCCCGATACCTACTATTGGATAATGGCATGAAACATCCATATCAGATTGCATCGGCCATGGTGCAATCATGATCAACGAATCAATTATGACACGGTCTCACGGTACTCACGAAAAGGCTTCTTCTACCACGCTGCCCAATGCTCATCATACCCTGCGATACCGATCTGACCATCTGCAAAGCCGAGCTGTCCATCCATATACAAGGCACATCTCACAAACACACCGAACGGTGTGCAGCAATCTGTCCTATCCATGGTGTAGGTACAGAAGAAATAGTAATACAATCTGTGCCGTCTGGAAAAAAGCAGCGGAACAGATGCCCCCTCGACCTGCTTTGGCTGCTGATGCAGCAGAGCAAGCCGCGGATCTGCGAATTGGTGGGAAAGTGCTATACGGATCAACCGTATCTCCGCTGTCAGGGCGGACTTGCCGCCGTCGACGCGCACCGGAAATTTTCGCAGCCTGTAAAGGACGCGATGCGCACCCTACTAACCAAAATGCGGCGCATGCAGACAGTCGATACGGCATTCTGCTCGATGGAAAAGCAGGGTATCCAGACCGACGGTCTGCTGCGCAAATTCGACAAGCTCGGCATCAGCCACATCCCGCTGCGCAAAGGCTACGCGGAAAAGCGCATGCCCAGTCTATCTGAGATCCTACAGACGGTTGAAGACAAATCAATCATTGTGGATCTGCACTTCGAGAAATGGAAATGAGCCGTCTTTTGATCGTCAAAGCCACATTGCAGCCAGCGCTTTTTGAAATGAATTGCCTAACATAAGAATAAGACGGCATGAAATACGATGCGCTACGTCCCATCTTGCCGCTAAATTCCAATTCACTTCAAGGAGTGTTATCTCATGAAATACATCAGTTACAAAGACATGAAAGATTTCTATACGATCGACGAGGTCTGCCGTCTGTTCGAGATGGACAAGGCCGATCTCCGGCACTATTCCGAAAAATATAACATTTCACCGCAGGAGGATCAGTACGGCAACTGGGGCTTCCGCAAAGTGCTAGTACGCAAACTGCACAATTATATCTACAAAGAGCAGCGAAACAGACCACACGGAGGCAAGAACGCCCCTTGGGACAACAAGCCATACAAGCCCGACAAATCCCCTTGGGGCAACAAGCCCGGCAGTTCCCCTTGGGGTAATCGGTCTGAAAGGAAGTCCGGCCCATGGGCATGAGTGAAATCCTGACGGTCAAAGAGGCCGCCGCGCAGCTCAAAACCACCCGTCAGCAGATTCGAAAAATGATCGCAAACGGAGAACTCCCGGCCGTTAAGGTCGGCCGGGAGTGGCGGATTCCACTGGAAAGCATCCGATTATTCTGGAAAGAGAACCTGTGAGAGAAAGGAGCCCCATGTCGCTGACGATCACCCTCTATTCCAACTACGGCGCGGGTGGGCCGTTCATTTTGGAACTGCCCGGACCGGACTGCCCGGAACCCGTATTGGACAAGCCTTGGCCGGATGTGACTTTTCCGGCCTGCAAGCTGATCCTGCATCGCGGCTGCGCCCCAGACGATTCGCTGCGACAGGTATGCCGCGGCACGCTGGAACAAGCCTGCTTCGATGCGCCACAGTGTTCGGTCTACGACGGTCTGTGCGACCATCAGAACTTCCGCCGTGCACGACGAAAATGCCGCAAGGAGGACTATTTCGGCATCACCACGGACAACCAGATCCTGTGGCTGCAAACCAAGACCAACCAAATGCGCGAGCGGCTTCGAGTTATGGCACGCTGGACGCCGCCCGCAGACGCCAAATATCTGTACATCGGCTACCCGGCTGATGCTGTCCCAGCCTATCGGCACACCTACCTGTTCGACACGGACGAGCGGCTGCTGCACTGGCGTTTGTGCAAGCTCGCCCCAGCCTGCACCGATTTCGCCTTTTTCAAGCTCTCGACGGCTTACGCACACCGGGCAAACGAACGCTTTGCGGCGGTCTATTACCCCGGCGACGAGATCACGCCCGCCGAACAGGCAGTCATCGACGAGCTGATGGCGTTCCCCAAGGACGACCCGCTCGCGTTCTACGACGCGTGCATGCGGCATGTTCCTTTTGAGGCGTATGCCGTCGACCGGGAGGGCAACCGGACAGGCAGCTATTGGGGCACCGGCTTCCCGCTCGGCAAGGGATTGGCCGATTTCCTGAACCCTATTACTTGGCGCGAAATGAACCGCGTCGACGACGTCTTTGCATGGGAACGGTATTCCAGCGATATGGACGAGGAAAACGGTTTTGGAAATATCTATCAATCCATCATCGAATGATAAGTATTATCTATGCGCTGCAATCGAATTGCATTTGAAGCCGGATTTATAAACAAAACGAGAGGCTACCATTTAGGGTGAAGCCTCTCGTTCTGTTGGCAATATAAAGCTTTGTATGATCGAATTTATGCAGCTGTCTCTAAGCGCCACCGAGTATAATTACTAAGAATTTGTGCGACCTCAGCGCGGGTAATCGTATCTTTCGGGTGGAATTTACCATCGTCACTGCCAGAAACAATATTAAGGTTATAAAGGCCTGCAATTTGTTCCCAGTACTCTGGGTTGATGTCCATATAATCAGACCAGCCCGTATGCGCCAAAGTGATGCTACGTCCTCTGATATCTGATACCAAAGCCAATCCATAGGCAAAATCTTCTCGTGTGCAAGCTTGATCCGGATAAAAATACGCGCCGGTAAATTCAGGAGAATTTACCCACTTGATTCCGCCAAAAACTCCACCCATTACGGAGACGGCATTATAATACCATGCATTCGAAGGAACATCAGCGAAGTCCATCAGAACGCCGGTAGAAGTATCAGGTTGAACGACTTTAAAAAGAATTTGTGCGCATTCCGCTCTTGTAATGGTTGCATTAGGACGGAATGTTCCGTCTGGATAACCGTTCATATATCCAACATCTTCCACCATGGCAACTGCGTAATAAAACCAGTCATTTTCATTCACATCCGTAAAAGGTTTTGCATCTACAGCACCAGATTGTCCTATGCAGACACAAAGAGCAAAAATTATTGCAGTAAATCTTTTCAGTAGTTTTCTTTTCATTGCATCGTGCTCCCTTTCTTACTAAAACAGTCAAACCATTGAATCATAGTAGGTTTCCTCGCCTTATCTGCACAAATAGAGCAGCTTTAGCATGATTAAAGAACCGGCGAAAGCTTTCGGATGCAGCCATATGACGGATAATACAGATACCAACAATCTTCCCCTGCAGCAATAATACTTGGAAGATTAGCAACCACATTGCTCGTTAGTGGGAGACCGTCTAAAATCTGAATTTCAGAGGAATCAACTAATAATTCAGATGTTTGCTTTGAGGGATCTATGCACAGTAATCCAAAACCGCCCTTGGAAAGGGTATAGAATTTTCCATCATAATCCGACGAAATCAACGTAATAGATCTCCATGCGGTATCTTCCGTCGGCTCAACCGGAATACGTTCCATGGTATTTTCATTTAGGTTGAACCGGACCAAATCTGTACGTAAACCCATAAGCTCACCGTTGGAATATCCCAAATGCATCCAACTAGTTTCCGGTGAACTGGCGTTCCCTGCGATGTAATTCTGTGGCTCTGTTACAAAATTCCATCGTTTAAGGGCATTAGAATAAATCAAAGCACCTGATGAATCTATAACAGCACTATCTTGCATACTAACATCGCTATCAGATGGTTGACGTCTATAAAAACCATCTGCGGTTAAATATGTTCCTAAAACACTCTGGTTTTTTACGTCATATGCCATTATGCACATCGTGTCTTTATCTGAAATCCACGAGTACATTAACGCATAAACTCGTTCATGTTGAGCGTCCGTTGCCAGTTCCTGTACAAACCAATCTTCATAACTAAGAAGATCGTATTTGTGTTGCAGCGACAATGGCATAGTTCCGTTAAATACCATTTCTCCGTTGGCGTAAATTTTATTGTTTGCCGTGTAATACAGTGTACCTGAAGAATCCACTAACATTTCTCGAACATTTGCAACATTGTATACGGTTTCAATTTGATGTGTATAAGGACTACTGTTCTTGACACGCTGTGATGGATCGATCATCCGAGAGATAATCGCAGCAACTTCTGCACGTGTGATATTCGAATCCGGATGGAAGGTACCTTGGCTGTCACTTCCCGTCAGAATGCCTGCGCGGTACAACGCATAAATCCGCTTGTTGGCATCCATGAATACGATGTCATCTACATCAGGGAGAGAGCCATCCGCAATTGTATTGATTACCGTATATTCACTCGACGGCATCGCGGCATACATCAAATATGCAAAATAGCTTCTGCTAGCCGGTGTATCTGCTACCATAGTGCCCCCATCTACCATATATGCCATGCCGCAAATCTCATGGTCGATGTGCTCCATGCAGTATTCTATATACGGCGTATACCAAGCCCCCGACTTTGCAGGAATGGTGTTGCCGTGATAGGTCGCATGAATGCGCGCTACCAACGTCTGCACTTCCGCCACCGTAATATTATCCTCCGGCGAATAGGTTGTATTGCTTGAACCATTCACCAATCCAAGCTCATAGGCAGTTTTTACATTGTCATAGTACCAAACGTTTGCAGCTACATCTGTAAATTGACCGGAATAAGTACGTTGCTGCGTAAAGTCACTTAATGCAGCGCCTGCCACAGGCAGCATCCCGCCAAACAAAGTAAGCGCTGTCAGTGCCAATGCCATTTTTCTTTTCAATAGCTTCATCATTACTCCCTCTTTCATTCATTATTTTTCTGATCCGCAAAATACGCTATAATGCCATCACACACCCCCTGCGCCAATTGATCCTGATAGTTTTGGGTCTCCATCAGTGCATCCTCCTCTGGGTTGCTCATAAAGCCCATTTCAATTAAAATTGTCGGTACTTCTGCGAAGTTAAACCCAGTTAAATCAGAGCGCTGCACAATGCCGTTATTTTTCGCACCGGTAGCCTTTATAGCAGCCGTCAACACACATTCTCCGGCAAGGCGACTTGGCTCCACAATCGTCTGTGAAGCAAGCTGTTCTCCATACGGCACCAGCATGGACATTCCATGTACCGAAGAGTCAGTTGAGCCATCGGCGTGAATGCGAATACACAGATCCGCTTGCTTCTCATTTGCTAGCTTTGCTCTCTTATAGCTGGTCATATCGCTTTCATGAGTCGTGCGCGTCATTACAACCGTCGCGCCCTGCTTTTCCAACAGCGTCTGCAGCTCCAAGCCGACCGACAAATTCAGTTGTTCTTCTGTTTGATTTTTGCCCGCTGTGCCACCCACAAACGCCTCTTTTGTCTCGCTGCTATAGGGATTGATCGGTTCCTGTTCCCGCAAATTGGTAACCTCATGACCAGGATCTACACAGATCACTTTTCCCTCCAACGGCAAATTCTTTTCCGGTTGCACCATCTCCTGTTCGTCCTGCTTCACCTGTTGTTGAGATGATACAGGGGCTGTCTGGTTCGATACGCTTTCCGTTTTTTCTTGCAGACTGGATGTGCACCCACTCAGACACAAAATAGCCAACAAACAACAAAATATTTGTTTCATTGGTTCCATCCCCGTGCCTTTTCATACGCAACAATGGTTTCAGCATTCTGCTTTTCTGTTGTGTTGAGCATATCATTGGAAAAAGCAGCGTTTGGCACATACCATGTGGCGGTAGCAAAGAAATCTGCCCATTCCTGCGATGAAAACGTATACCCGTGACGCGCATAGATTTCATTTCGGATAGCGGCAACCTCCATGCGGGTCAACTCGTTCAGATCTGCATCCGTAATCGTCAACGTATCGGTCGGCCAAAGATGATCTTCACCGATCGTATATCCACCCAAGCCATCCATTTCATTGGAGTAGGTATGATTCTCGTGATAGAACTTATAGGATTGCGTCTGCGGCGCACTTTCCGGCTCAGATATGTTTCCTGCCGTATCATAATCTCGCGTACAATGCTCATGCGACATGGCGAAGCTATAATTGCCGCTGCCATCCACAGTAATCGTTAAATACAGTTCTCCATCCTCAAAGTCCAAAATGATATCGCCCGTGTTGCCGCGATCATCTTCATAATAACCGCCCGCTTGGGTCCCCTCGTAATTGAGTTCGATCTGCGCATACTCAATGTTGGTGACACGATCGCCTTGATTCCATACTCCATTTGCAGAGAAATAAAACTGATCGTTGTTATTTTCGATGGTAAAACCAACAAAGCCATCCATGTAACTGTTATACCGATCCACCATCCAAGAGCCCACATAATCATTCATATCGATTGTGTAAGCTTGTGAATCCAAAGAATCATCCGTTTCTGGAGATATTGGCTCTATGGAATCAACAATTTCCTGATTTGGTACCATATCATCTAATATCTGTTCATTCGCTCCACTAAACGCGCCAATCAACGCACTCATTAAAAGCGAAGACAAAATACTCATAAGAAGCATATAGGCAATCCAACTGACAAACCAAGTTAAAATAGCCCTGCCGATGGAGGGATCCGGCTTCAAATCATGTCTTGCCACTTTATCTTCGACATGACGCATATAAATTTGATTAAACCGTTTTGATAGTAAAAGCGCTGCAACCCAAAACCATATCGAAACCGGTATGGAAAGGCATTCCACAATAATTCCAAGGATAAATTGAATCTGTAGCAACAGTATACCAAGCACCTGTAGGCCGATACTCAGTATCAAAGGTAGGCGAACTGCTTTCAGCCACTCTCGCCATACATTGCGATAGGATGCATGACCTATACCAAGAAAGAACGATGCCCAATTTATTTTGCTTTTGGCACCCTGTCGCATGCGAACAAATTGAGTCAAATAGTACTCTGCATTCTTCCCGATGATCTGCTGCACAACTGTTTCCGAATTCGTTTCTTCTGACCCTGTATTTGATGCACTCGCTGCGGATTGTTCTGCTGTCTGCTGTTGAGAGAATTGGATTCCATCCTGCGTTTTGGATACCCTATGGGACTCGGTTGTAGAGGCTGTCTCAGGCTGTGGTGGATCAGACTTTTGCGCTTGTCCGTTTGAGAATTCTGATACGATTTTTGCACCGCAATTCGTGCAAAACGCACTTCCATCCGGCAATTCTTTGCCGCACTTTGTACAAAACATATGTATTACTCCTTACTTTTTATGAAAACAATGCCTGCAAGAAAGCATATCCTAACAAAGAATCTGTATTCCCTGTATAGACGTACTCCAGCAAAGCTGAAATTGATAACGCGTCAGTATAATACTCCCCATCGACCGCAACGGATTCCACACGGAAGCGATTATCTAAAACTTTGAACACGATTTCCCAATCAGTGACCGTATCGGAATCATAGCCTGTGAACGTGACATACGTTATATCCCCACTATTTTCCGACGACCATGATCCTTTTAAAAACCGTTCTTCAAACGCTTCGCCTACCGTTTTATCTGAATAATCATCGAAGGTGCCGTTCTGGACAATACTGCTGGCTTTATCCTCAGACAAAATTCCAATTACAAACAAGATAACCACAACGATACCGATTCCCGCCAGTACTTTCGTCCAGTTCTTTTTCTTTGGGCGTACCATACTAAAATCCGTGATCGGTTGAGGATTTCCGGTTTGATCCTGCGTATAAGTACCCGTACCTGCTGAAGCTGTATTGGCAGCTCCTCCAATCGGAGTTCCGCAACTACCACAGAATTTCGTACCCGACTCCAGCTTTGCACCGCATTTCGGACAAAACAGTGCACTGTTCTGCTCTGGCACTGTAGCGCCACATTTATTGCAAAATTTCGCATGATCTGGTAGCTCAGCACCGCAATTTATACATCTTTTGCTCATTTCAACTCCCCCTGATCATTTCAATCTTTATAGGTATTATTATACAATACTTTTAAGGATTTGCGCAATACTAATTGTGAAGATATCGTAATACCAAAGGGCAGGTGAAGCTATGTATTGTGCAATCGATATCGGAAGCCGCATCCGATACTTCCGTAAGCTGAAAGGATGGAGTCAGGAAACTTTAGCACTACAGGCAGAGATCAACCCCGCATTCTTAGGACATTTGGAACGCGGCCTTAAGAGCCCAACCGTAAAAACGCTGGAAAAGATCGCTTGCGCGCTAGATATTTCAATGGCAGAACTATTCGCCAAGCCGAAACCAGTCAGCGGAGAAAAAGATGCCATATTGACGGAACTGCACGATCTGCTTCAAGGCCTTTCTGTTAATAATCTAAACAAAATTGCAATCATCTTACAGAATATCTTATCGCTTGAGTAAATAATGGCCGCTTTTTCACATCTGAACCTGCAGCCATATCAAACACATACTATAATAATAGAGCCACTGGAACGACGTCGTTCCAGTGGCTATTTTCGTTTTCAAAGGAGAATTGCCTATGTTTCAAAACCCGAAGTACTTGACCCGCGGCGTGCAGCATGGCCTTCCCGCTTGGTTGGTGATCCTGCTCTGGAGCCTCATTGACCGCATCCCGGACGAACAACGCGATTACTTGCAAGTCTTCCGGCTGACGCACACCGGCACCGGCCAACACATCGCCCACTCGCAGGAGCAACCGCCCTATTCCTATGAAATGGACGTACCCTGTGACGAGGCAATCACCGCCAAAATCTATGTCATTGACGATCAAACCCACAGCACCATGCTGCTGGCCGAAGAATATTAGAGGAGGAAAATGCTATGCAAGAAACCTACACCTGTGACCACTGCGGCGCTGTCCACCCGCTTGATGAAATGTTTCACGTTGGCGACGACCTGCTCTGCCCGGACTGCGCAGGCGACCTGACTATCCTGTGTGACGAATGCGGCACGCGCATCTACATCGACGATGACGAAGGTGACGACGCCCATGTACTCTGCCGCGCCTGCCGGGAGCGCTTTTATACCCACTGCGAACGTTGCGGCGCGTTGATTACAAACGACTCTGTCTACCAATATGGCGGCGAAGATCTTTGCCGTGATTGCTATGATGACCGATGCGAGTCCGGACCAGTCCATGAATATAGCTATATGCCGGAACTGGTGTTTCATGGCAAGGGGCTGCGCCGCTTTGGTGTGGAACTCGAGATCGACGAGGGCGGAGAAAGCACTGCGCACGCCCGTCGTTTTCTCGACATTGCCAACCGTCACACCGAAAACCTGTACATCAAAACAGACGGCAGCTTGGACGATGGGTTGGAACTTGTCACCCACCCAATGACGCTGGACTATCATCTGAACGACATGCCGTGGAAAGATATTTTGGATGAAGCGAAACGTCTTGGCTATCGCAGCCACGGCGCAGGTACCTGCGGGTTGCACGTTCATGTTTCACGCATGGCGTTCGGCTGTACTTACGAGACACAGGAATCCTGTATCGCGCGGCTGGTGTACTTCGTCGAAAAGTTCTGGCCGGAGTTGCTGCGATTCAGCCGGAGGACACAGGCACAGCTCAACCGCTGGGCAGCACGTTACGGCATGAAACTGTGTCCACGAGAACAACTCAACCACGCGAAGGACTCCTGTGCCGGACGATACACCGCCGTTAACCTTACCAATGCGGACACGATTGAGCTTCGCTTATTCCGCGGCACGCTAAAACTGAATACCTTAATCGCCACTTTGCAGATGGTCAACCACCTCTGCGAGGTGGCGATTTCGCTTTCCGACACTGAATTGCAGGACATGAGTTGGTTCGATTTTCTCGACCGTATCGACGAACCTGAGCTGATTCAATATCTGAAAGAACGTCGGCTTTATGTGAATGAACCTGTTACGAACGATACAGAGGAGGTTTGCTGATGTGCAGCTTATTCGGACTAATTGATCACCAAAACAAGCTCACCACGCGCGAAAAGAACCGCATTCTGAACACACTCGCTCGCGAATGTGAAGTACGCGGGACGGATGCGACCGGCATCGCCTATCATTTTGGCGGACGGCTGCGCATCTTCAAGCGCCCGCTGCCAGCCCGCAAGCTGCGCTTGCGCGTGCCGAGTGATGTAAACGTCATTATGGGGCATACCCGTATGACAACACAGGGCAACGAAAAGTTCAACCAAAACAACCACCCATTTCCCGGCAG
Source organism: uncultured Agathobaculum sp. (assembly GCF_944380975.1). Classification (GTDB taxonomy): domain Bacteria; phylum Bacillota; class Clostridia; order Oscillospirales; family Butyricicoccaceae; genus Agathobaculum. The sequence continues at coordinate 15,606 of NZ_CALWJK010000011.1, forward strand.
CATCGGTGGCAAGAACTTTGCCCTCGCGCATAACGGCATCCTGTGGAACGATAAAATCCTGCGACAACAGGAAAACCTACCGCAGACCAGCGTCGAAACCGATAGATTCATTGCCGTGCAGCTCTTGGAACAACAAAATGCCCTCGACTTCGCCAGCCTGAAAACCATGGCCGAGACAGTCGAGGGCTCTTTTGTGTTTACGGTATTAGACAGTGAGGATGCCATCTGGTTTGTTGTGGGTGACAATCCTCTGTGCCTGTTTCACTATGACGGGTTTACGCTCTACGCTTCCACGCAGGACATTTTGGTTAAGGCAACCAAGCGCCTGCGGCTGGGCAAGCCGAAAAGCGTCCAACAGCCAGAGGAGGGGGAAATCTTGAGGATCGACAAGCATGGCTGCCAAACCACCGACAGCTTTATGCCGCATACAACCTATCCGCACTGGTGGCGCTATTCCCCGTGTTACGGCTACCCTTGGGACGAGGACGGCAGATTGCACGACGAGCTGATCGCCGCAGCCAAAGCTATGGGCGTAAGCGAAGCCGAGGTGCAAGCGCTCTTGGACTACGGCTGCGACCCGGACGAGATCGAGGAGCTGCTCTACGATCCGGCGATGCTGCATGAAATGACTGGCGAATTACTATACGCATATTAAAAGGGGGAATCATCACACATGGGGCAATTTCCAAAGCATTCGAGCTGCTCGGCTCATTTGTCGAGGTCGTGATCGAGATCGCAGAGAAGTCTGCGAAAAACAGCAAACCGCCGAGCAAATAGTATGTCATTGGGGTATACCCTACTGACACACGTAAAAAGTATGGCAATAGGGTCGGTTTCGGGGTTTTGACATGTTTCAGAACCCACACCGACCCTATTGCTATCATCACTTCAATATTTCTTCAAAAACCTGACGCAGATCATCCATCACACCGGCGGATGCCCGAATCGTTGCGATCATCATGCGGTCGCTGTCCACTGCTGCAAAATTCAAGCTGTGACCGATCCAGCGTGCCAGTTGGCGGAAATACAATCGCTGCACGCGGCCATTTCCCTCACGGAACGAATGAAGATAGTTGATCGAGTCGTACAAATCCGCCAATTCACAGGCTAGTTCCGGCCGAGGTAAGTCGCGAAAATAATGGCAAGCATGCAGTCTATCAAAAATGCTCTGCGCTGTTTGTGCAATCTGATCTGCCGGGCAAAACGCTGTGCGCATCTTGCTGATATTGATTGTGCGCACCTGACCGGCCCAGGTATACAGTTCTTCAAATAAACAACGGTGCAAATCTTTCAAGTAAGAAAAATCCGGTTCGGATACCATCGGCTGCAGTTCGATTTGCAAGGTTTTCACTGATGTGATCAGAGCTTCGTTTTCATCCAATTGCTTCTGATCCCGAATGTTCAGCTTATTTACCAGCACACTGGTACCGGGATAACAGTCATCTGCTGACGGCGTAATGCTATAAGCCATGGACACCCCTCGCTTAGTTGTATTTTGCGTTCAGCCAGCGCAGGCTATCCTGCAAGCTAATCTTGCCGTTCAAGACGGACAAGCACAGTGCGCGAATTTCCGGCGTGAGCTCAATCCCTTCCATTCGGCAGGACATTGCAATGTTTTCCAACACTTCTGGCAGTACGATATTTGCCTCTGGCGACATATTGATCACATCCTCATATGGGCAGTATACCATTTTTCCCGATAGAAAGGAAGATAAGAATGAAAATCGGCTACATCCGTGTCAGCACGGAGGAACAAAACCCGGCCCGGCAGCAGACGTTATTGCACGAGTTGGGCGTAGATGAAATCTTCATCGACAAGGCGAGCGGCAAGAACACCGACCGTCCGGAACTGCAGCGCATGCTGAACTACGTCCGCAAGGGCGACACCGTGATCGTCGAGTCGATCAGCCGTTTCGCCCGCAATACCCGCGACCTGCTCGAGCTGGTCGAGCAGCTGACGACCAAGGAAGTCGAGTTCGTCTCCAAGAAGGAGGCGATCGACACGACCACCCCGACCGGCAAATTCATGCTGACCGTATTTGCTGCCGTGGCCGAACTCGAGCGGGAGTATATCCTACAACGCCAGCGCGAGGGTATCGCGATTGCCAAGGCGCAAGGTAAATACCATGGCCGTGCGCCGCTGTCCCTGCCGGACAACTTTAACGCAGTCGTCGCCCAGTGGCGGCGCGGCGAGATCACCGCGAGGGAGGCCATGCGAAGGACAGGGCTCAAGCCCAATACGTTTTACCGAAGAGTCGGTTCCAATGCCAGAGCACACAATCGCAGGCCTTAGGACGTTTTATGTTGTTTGCGAGTCCTTGCTTTGCAACGAGGCGGAAATAGAATCAAAAAGTTTGGTTCTCAGTTTGTCATATGCTTGATTAATAATTTTTCGCCGAATCGCACATTCAAGCAATAACGACCGTAGCTCTGTTTGGTCGATCGGATAAGGCACTTGGTGTTTTCCTTGTTTGCTTTTGGCATCCCACTGCGCAATCCATTTTGCCATTGCATCGGTTTGCTCTATAATGTTAGATGCTGTACATAATTTTTCCCGAATGGCTGGAATATCCGGCTGATCGCTTTCCCATTGGCTCAAGTACCACTTGGTCAAATTATCCGGAATCCTGTCCAAAAGAGCAGAAGGAGGGGATACGGCTTTCGGAAATGTTTTGCAGAACGCATCGAATCCTTTGAAATGCAGTTGAGAACAGCTTCGGTAGCAGAACAGATCAGAGAACGAAAAGGGTAAGCAGGCTTGTAGGGTATTCCAACAGCGAAACGCAAAACTTGTGGGTTGCTCCTGCAAATTGTACTGCGTCAAGACTTTCTCCCAAACTTGCGCTTCCTGTTTTGAAAGGATCTCAAAGCCATGATAGAGAAGAAAATACAGTAGATTATCCTGAACTGCAGCGCGATCCATCTGCAATACATTGCATAGTCCGCATAGCAATATCAAGCGTTGGGTTCGCTGGGTTGAACGTGCCGGTTTTGCGCGATAAACATGGTGTGAAAAATCGGTACGAATTTGTTCCCAATCGATCTCTTTCTCTTTAAAAATTGCTCCGCTGCCCCAAACGCAAAGCACCAAAAAGCGAAATGCAGCATAGCGCTTCCACACCATTGCGGATTGAAGAATCTGCACAATGGCTTGTTCCTCTGGCGTTGTAATCACAGTGCGAGTTGTTTTCAGATATTCGCGCAATAACTGACTTACTTTTTTAATTTGATCCTCGGAAAAATGTTGCTTTGCATCGTATGAGTCATCCGCTTGGGCAGGGAAAGGGTGTGTCTGAACCCATGATTGGATAGCGTGAAAGGCGTCTATGCATGCCTTTCTCTGTTTTTCGTATTCTTGGAACGCTAATTCATCATCTTCGCTGTACTGTGCCGTATAATTCCCTGATTCATTTTCGACAAGTGTATTTTCGTAGTATCTCAGCCTATATGTCATAAATACGATCGCATAAAAATCGAACACGTTTGCTTCATTTAGTGGAATGGTGGGGTCCCACTGCTTGAGAGTCGTGAGCAGCGCAGTGGCTTCTTGTCCATCGTCTGCATTATCGGTGCATTCGGTGAGCGTTTGATAGCAAGTGGTGTTGGAATTGTGGTGGGCTGAGCGATATTGGTAAATTTTGTTGAGTGTGTCTTCGAATGCAGCTTTATTTTGCTCATACTGCCTAGGACGAAGTCTCTTATATTCAGCCAGAGCTACACAGGCACTATTTTGATGCATTGCGCGCGGTTCCGTTCCGGCAAAACTGCGGTTCTTTTTCATCGCTTCATAGTTGAGCATATAATTTGCAAAATTTCGCGAAAAAAGGGTTCGCTGATCACACAGCAAAGCGAAAATCGCGTTGGGGACATTAAGACCATCGATTTGCTCAATTATAAAGGCAGGTTTGTTAATCAATCTTTTTTGGTTTGTCACATTTCTCTGTGTTTCAAAAAAGCAATTATCCAGAAATGCCTTACACGCATGCTCAATTTTTGCGTTTGGTTTGGGTGGATTTGGTTCCTGATCAGAGATCGTTTTATCGGGGGCCGCTGTGTTCACTGGCGTTTTGCTACAAGGACGGAGTTTGAGGAAGAGCAAATTGCACTCATTGCTGTTGTTTGAATCTTGTTTATTGTCCATTTTGCCACATCCTTTGCACTTTATTTGAGTTATAAACGGATAAAAAGTTTGATTTTTGGTAATTAATGAAACATTTTTTTGAAAAGACAGCTTGAAAGACAGCTGCCTGTGCGGATAGTACAATTATGATACCGGCCGGAAAAGATGATAAAGAGAGCCAGAAAAAAGAAGCGGGTCATCTCCGCGATACTTTTTTAGCATGGCCCGCTTCTCAGAGTAAAGGTTGCAATCCTGAGTTTATCACTGAAGGATTCAGCCTTATCTCGCCGTCAAACGGTGAGGGATCGTGTTCTTTGAAAAGTGAAAAGTGAGAAAGAGGAGTCCAAATGAGAAAAATGGTTCAATTTTTGGCAGAAATGTTTCAAAACGATTCATTTGCTCAATCTGTACCGGCTGAGCGAACCTGCGTGATTACGCAAGACAATGCCGGGGAAAAAGGATGGGCAGAAATGACAGCCTGGGCAGAAACTGTCCGGGATCGTGTTTCCGATCACGCGGAATTCAAGGTGAAGGGCTGGACCATTAGAGATCACGGTGCTTGCTACTGCGAGCGCTTTCCTTGTCCGTTGCCGCATGTCGAGGTGCTGACGGAAAAGAATATTTGGCGCTATGCAGTGACGGCCTTTTTCGATGGAAAATCCGCGCTGCTTTCCTGCAAACGGCTATCCAACGGCGATTCGGTACCAGTTGCTGGTATCAATCTGGATAGCGGCGCAGCGTGGCTGACCAATGAGGTTCGGCGACTGTGTCTGCCAATGCTCTGTCGAAAAACCGTAGTGCTGGATCGACGTCCACAGATAAAAGCACGGCTGAAATCGAATAAAAGCTGGATATGGCCAATCGCCCCCGATGCCTTGGCAGAGGGAATCCGATCTGCGTTGGACATTGAAATTTTCCTGATGATACATACAACGGAAGCGGCCCTTAGCTCATTTATTCCAGATGAAGTAAAACCTTTTTATTACGCAGAAGTTGCGTGCAGCGGAGTGGAGCAGACCGCCAAACTTCAAACTGAAACATTACGGAAGATGCTGGCGGCTTTTACATTCGCGCAGGGATTGGAAGCGCCGATTGGCATGGTGCCCGAGATTACGATGCAGGCACAGGGAGACCTGGAATTGCTGCAAAAGGTGAAATCGGTGCCCGTGTTGGCTCATGTTGACCAAGATGGAGTACAGAAAAAACTGACCACGCTCATGCAGTCGGCGCAAACCGATCTTGCAGTCAGCGGTCGGAGTCGATATCCGTTCGGCACGGTACCGATACTGGTCGGCAGTGCGTTGCCAACAGACGCTGTGAGCTTGCGCCTTAATTGGCCCTCGTTCGAGAAGGTCGATTGGAAGTCTGTCCGTATCCTTCAAGCCGCGGCGGCAAATATTTTGAGAAAGCCGTACCGACTGGCGCAGAATTTCATATCTGCCGTATACGCGATGCCGGTGGAAGATCGAATTTATTCGGCATCACATTTTCTGACGGTTGCCGAGGCGCTGGATGAGATGTTGCTGAAAAACTCTGGATTTCAGGGGATCTTGCTGCAGCGTGCAGAGGGAATCGTCGAGAAAATCTGGGATGATGAAGATGCGCGCGACAAACGTTTTGCAACCGCGGCTGAGTTGCTGATGGATCGGCAGTTCACAGAAGCTTGGATTGCGCCGTCAGCGAAGGAAATGCTGGAGGACCATTTGGGGTTTCGATATCAGAAAAAAGATGGAAGTCGGTGGGTCGCGTTTGAACTGAATACTGCGTTCCCGCAGTTGATGGTTCATTTAGGGCTTCGCAAAACCGAATCGTCCGCATTCCGCGACTATCTGAAAAACCGGGGTTTTCTGGAAGTGTCAAGCCAAAAAGTGCGTGGACGGGATCAGACGACCTCATGCGCTCATGTGCTTTTCTGTGCCGAAATGCTCGGTGACCAAGCTGAATCATGACGGAACAAGTTTATTTGCAGTAGCAAATTAAATGCAAAAAAGTGCAGATAAAATTGCGTTTTTTGTAAAATTGCGCGGTATGGCGTCGGTTACATTGTTCCTGCCGTACCGCCGGTTTTGCATCACTAATTTGGGGGAGATACTAAAATGAATAAAAATGAGGCACTTACACAACTGGGGCTCACCGCGTTACGTCCGGCACAAGAGCAGACGCTGCAGATGTTAGAACAAGGTCGTGATGTCCTCGCCATACTGGCGACAGGCAGCGGAAAATCGGCCATATTTCAGATGTTTGCACTCGAGCTTGCGTGCATGACGATTGTAATCGAGCCGTTTCTGGCGTTGGAAATAGATCAGGTGCGGCAGCTGCAAGAGAAAGGAATTGCAGCCGCCATGCTGAACAGCACGCTTTCGAAGCAAAAACGTCAGGAGGTATTGTCGCAAATTGAAAACAATACCTTGCGGCTGCTTTATTTGACGCCAGAGATGCTGCAAAATCAGAACGTGCAGAAGGCGCTGAATCGTACTCGAGTTAGCGGTGTAATGATTGACGAGGCGCACTGCATCGTAAAACAGGGACCGGGGTTTCGCGAGAATTACCTGCGCATCGCAGACTTTGTGAAGACGCTGCGCGAGAAACCAGTAATCGGTGCGTTTACAGCCACGGCAACGAGATCGACAGAGAAGCAGATCATTAACAGGCTCAACATGGACGACCCATTTATCTATCGTGGCAGCGTAACCCGTGAAAATATCCGACTTTCAGCAATCGAGGTCGGACATGGGCTGAAGGGTCGGAAAAATGCTGCTGTAATCGAGCAGCGCAAGCGGGAAGAAATTTGTAGATTGCTGAAAAGAAAATCACAAAAGGGAAATAGTGTCATATATTGTAACACGGTTAAGCGCGTGAAGCAAATAAAGCGTTTCTTGAAAAAAGAGGGTTTTCCTGTAGAAAGCTTTTATGGTGCATGCAAAAACAAGGAAGAGAGGCTTCGGCGATTTGCATCCGGAGAGGTTCGTATCATGGTGGCGACGAACGCTTTTGGCCTTGGTGTGAACATTCCGAATGTGCGCCTTGTGATTCACCATTCTCCTTCGATCGGGCTGGATGAGTATGTGCAGGAGGCAGGACGCGCAGGCCGTAATGGTAAGCAGGCCGAGGCGGCTTTGCTATGGCACCCATACGATTTTACGATCAACCGAGGACTGCTTGAGAAGGCTAAGATGGACTTGACCGGCCGAGAGCGCAAAGATCGTTTGGATGCGCTGGAGGCCCTGAAAAGGTATGCGCAGGATAAGGAACGCTGCCGATGGCGTATCATTCGAAAGTTTTTCGGGGAGAAAAAAGGGGATCGGTGTGAAGATCAGTGTGACAACTGTTATCATGCTGAAAACAAGATCGGGAAATTGTAAGCCCAGTGGAAAGAGGTTTGTGTGTACCGCTAGATGTGCATACTAAACGAAAGGAGGAGGACATATCATGAGAGAAGAGATTCGACGCGGCCAGATCTATCAGATTCTGGCGCTCAATGAAGAAATGTACAGAAATGGGTATGTTTCTCGCGAGGAACACGATTATGTGCGCCGTTTGCAGGCGAAAAAGTTGACGAATCTCCATGGACGCGATACAATAGGAGCATTAAAAAACGATTTAACGTAAACCGAGGAGGTAGAGATGGACGTCCGCAAACTGGACGACCTGTTGGCGCAGGGCCGCAGTATTTTCGAAATGAAGATTGCTGTGGCCTACTACGCCCGCGTGTCGACCGACAAAGACGAGCAGCTGAACAGTTTGGAAAATCAGCAGCGCTTCTATGAAGAATATATCCGCAACAACCAAAATTGGACGTTTGCAGGCGGCTATGTAGACGAGGGTATTTCCGGTACTTCGGTTGCCAAACGTGAGCAGTTTTTGCAGATGATCGAAGATGCGGAGACCGGACAGTTTGATTTGATTGTCACAAAGGAGATCAGCCGATTTGCCCGGAACACACTGGACAGCATTCGATATACGCGTGAACTGCTTCGTCACGGTGTCGGCGTGTTTTTCCAAAATGACAATATCAATACCTTTGATAAAGATGCTGAACTGCGGCTGACTATCATGTCTTCCATTGCGCAGGACGAGGTGCGTAAACTGTCCGAACGCACGCGGTTTGGTTTCAAACGGGCGCAGGAAAACAGCGTGCTGCTGGGGCAGAACAATTTATTCGGCTATAATAAGGTGGATGGCAGACTCGAGATCGTAGAGCCTGAAGCGGAAATCGTTCGTGAGGTGTTTGAACGGTATGTTGCCGGCGAACTGGGGTTGCGCGCGATTGCTAACGATCTGGACCGCCGGGGCATCACGGGAAAGCAGGGGAAAGCGATCACATATTCCACTCTATACGGAATGATCCGCAATCCCAAATACAAAGGATTTTATGCGGGACGCCGATATGCAACCCGGGATTATCGTGATGGCCGCAGCTATCGGCTGGACGCGAACAAGTGGATTGTACACGAGGACAAAAAGGTACCTGCGATTGTCCCGGAACCGCTTTGGGAGGAGGCGAATCGCCTGCTGGCAGAGCGCGGCAAAACGATGAAACGGCATGCGCAGGCGTCACAGAACCGCTATGCTTATAGCGGCAAGCTGATCTGTGCCAAACATGGCACGACGTTTCACCGGCATGTCTATAAGAGTAAGCGCAGGGGAGAGGTCGAGTGCTGGAACTGCAAGTTATACCGGCTCAAGGGGAAACAGAGCGGATGCAGTTCTCCGACGATTTATAGCAGTGAGTTGGATCGGGTGCTATCCCGCGTATTCGAGCGGGTGATTGACGAAAAGTCCGAAGCCATGCAGGAATATATACAGAATCTGAAAGATTTTGCAGAACAGCAGGATCACCGTGCGGAACTGGAACGGTTGACGCAGAAGATCGATGCGCGGACGGCTAAAAAGGAAAAGTTGCTTGAGCTTGTGCTGGACGGTGCGCTCTCCAATGAGGAGTTCAAACGGCGCAATGAGCAGTATAATGAGCAGCTGGAGGAATTGGAACAGCAGCGCAATGCGTTGCAGAATGCCGGACAGGATTTGGCAGCGCGCATCAAGCGGGTGGAGAAGCTTTCGAAAACAATTGAGCAGCAGTGGAACGCGCATTGTGGTTTCCCCCGTGAGATGTCCAAGGCATTGGTCGATCATATTGTGGTAGATGCAGATGAAACCAATACCAAAATTTATCTGGATATCTGCTTGACCATGGGCAAGGAATATCGTGTGGAATATGAAAAGTCCAAAAGCCGAAATCAAGTCCTTTCGTTTGAGGAAATCCATATTTCACAGGCGCAGGTGTCCCGCTTGGAAAAGGGGGCGCTAGAGCATATTCGAAAGCGCATATGAACACAAGAAAAAGCAGGCCGATTGCGGCCTGCTTTTTTGCATATTTCGTTTACCGGGTATCGGAAGCGCCGTTGATGGGCGTAGTGCCGTAGGTAATACGTGAGGACGGAATGCCCTGACGGGACATATAGCCGGCCAGTAACTGCACGGTTTGGGCTGTGTTGCGGCTGTGGTGCAGTTTCACGATCACAGTTGCTGTGGTCTGTGTGAACTGCTGTGCTGTTGTTGCATAGGCACGGGCTGCGGACTGTGTATCGTCTGCGCAATCAATAGTGGTGTCCCAGAGCCGGTAGCCTGCTCCGGTCAATGCATCGCGCTGCGCCTGTGTCAGCTTGCCGCAACCGCTCTCATTCGAGACAATACGGGTGGATAGGCCGGTCAAAAAGTTCAGCCGATCGTTAGCGGCAGATAGGGCAGACAGCATGTCCTCTGCGGAAGTTTGGTCGGTTGCGTCCAGCAGGAGTGCGATCGTATGCCCTTCAGCTGCCATGCGGCGGATCAAATCGTCCGGCCAAGTGGATGTATCGGTGGGTAGGAAAAAGGTTGCCAGCCGTCCGGCACTCTGTAACGCATCCAAGACAGCCGGTGTTGTATCGGTCGTTGGTGCGCCATAAAAGGTTAAGTACACGCGGGAAGGCTTTTGGGTGGGCTGCTCTTCCACCTCGGGGATGGGCGGCTCCACCGGCTGCGTGGGCGGCTCTACGGGATTCGTAGGCTCAGAAGGCGTAACGCCGTTATATGCATTGATTGCGCTTTCAATGGCGCTGCCTTGGTTGGAGGCAAAAGCGGAATCGCTGGAGGCCGAACCATCTGTGATACGAAGCACTGTTTCACCATAGACAGACAGCGTGGAATAACTCAGTCCAAACTTGCCGCAGCACAGCTTGACGGGCACATACACCGTGCCGTTCATGTCATAGGCCGGAGGGGAGTAGCTGTTCAGGTTCTGGTCATATACATACCCCTCTGCGGTGGAGAAACTGAGGGTTTCCCCGCCATAGGACAGGTTGAGCACATTGTCTTCGCTGGAAGCAGATACGCCCAGAGAGGAGAACACGCTGTATGGGACATAAAGCTCGCCGCCCAGTCGCGTCGGCATGGTGCTGTCGGACAAGGGGAGCAACGTATCGTTGACCGCGGTTAATGTCAATGCGCGGGCTGGTTCAGGAAGTATGACAAGGATAAGCGCTGCACAAAGCACAAGACTGAGCAGCTTTTTCAGCTTGCGTGGGATACGCGGTCACTCCTTTCAGCAAACTATACGAACATATTATATCAAAAAGCAGATGGTTTGTCATCCTTCTTATAAAAAAACGCCTTGCTTTATCTTGGCAAAGTGCTATAATGAAAGGGTACAAAACCTATAACAGAAAGAGTGAATCCACCATGCTGCAGATCAGAACACAGCTCACAGACCACAAAAAGCCCAAGCCGGATGAAAATAATCTGGGTTTCGGCATCTATTATACCGATCATATGCTGGTTATCGACCATGATGAGGAGCAGGGCTGGCATGATGCCCGTATCGTGCCGTATGCGCCGCTGTCGCTTGATCCTGCGGCGATGGTGCTGCACTATGCGATGGAGTCCTTTGAGGGCATGAAAGCATACCGCACGCCGGACGGCTCGATCCAGCTGTTCCGCCCGGATAAGAATGCCGAGCGTATGATCAACACCAACCACCGTATGTGCCTGCCCAGCCTGCCGGTTGAGGATTTTGTGCAGGCGGTCAAGGCGTTGGTGTCGGTCGAGCAGGACTGGGTGCCGCATCAGCCGGGCACCAGCCTGTATATCCGTCCGTTTGTCATTGCGACCGAGCCGCATCTGGGCGTACGTCCCTCCAAGACCCATCAGTTCATTATCATCTGCTCGCCGGTTGGTGCATACTACTCCACCGGCATCAATCCGGTAAAGATTTTCGTCGAGGATGAGTATACCCGCGCTTGCCCGGGCGGCACCGGCTTTACCAAGTGCGGTGGTAACTATGCAGCCAGCTTGATCTCTCAGGTCAAGGCGCACGATCTTGGCTATGAGCAGACCCTGTGGCTGGACGGCGTCGAGCATAAGTATGTCGAGGAAGTCGGCTCGATGAACTGCTTCTTCAAAATTGATGGCACGGTTTATACCGCGCCCTGCGTGGGTACGGTTCTGCCGGGCGTAACCCGTATGAGCTGCATCGACCTGCTCAAGCACTGGGGCATTCCGGTATCCGAGGAGCGTCTGCCGATCGTGGACGTTATGCAGGCATCCAAGGAAGGCAAGCTGGAAGAGGTGTTCGGTACGGGTACGGCTGCGGTCATCTCCCCGGTAGGTGAGCTGCGCTATGAGGGCGATGTAGCCTACATCAACAACGGTGAGATCGGCGAAATCACGCACAAGCTGTATGACACGCTGACCGGCATCCAGTGGGGCACGCTGCCTGATGAGCTGGGCTGGACGGTCAAGGTAGACTGATAAAGCGTTTTTTGAAAAGGCAAACTCCCTTCGACGCGAAATGCGTCGAAGGGAGTTTTGCGTTTGGATTAAAAGAGCTGCAATTGTCCGTCCGCCAGATTGACGATGCGCAGACCGCTTTGCTTCGCCATGCGAACGGTTTGTGCTGTGCCGCCCGGTTTACCGTCAAAATAGCAGATGAGCAGGGAAGAGGCATCCACCATAAAGCGGTTGCGTGCGGCATAGCATCCGGCGTGATAATTCCGGGAAAGCGCGAATACACGATCCGCGGCAAGCAGGCAATGGTTGAAGCGGCGCTTCCATTCGGACGGATAGTGGTCCGCCTGATGGTCAAACGGAATTGCGCAGAACAGCTGTATCGGCAGAGTTTCCCGTGCGCGCAGTACCGCTTCGGCGGCCCATAAATCAAAGCCGGTGGACATGCCGGAAAAGAAACCGGTATAGCCTTGCGCTGCGGCATCTGTGATGGCGCGGGCGAGTGCAGCAGTCAATGCATCGACGCGAGGATCGTTCGTGGCAAAAGGCATTTTTTCGACGCGGTAGCCAGAAAAACAGCAGGTTGTGTCACGGCCGGTCTGCATTTTCATCCCTCCAAAAAGAACAAATGTTCTATTGTGAACAGTATACCTCACAAAGACGGAAAACGCAAGTTGTAAAGAAGAAAAAAAGCTGGTACAATAATAAAAACTGCGCTGAAAAGAGGAGGATGCCATGAACGGACAGAACCGCTTTTTCTATTTGGTCAAGCGCATGGTTTATCGATACTTTTCAGATGGCATTCCGCAGGCGGCAGCAGAATTGTCTTATTTCTTGCTGTTTTCCTTGTTTCCGCTGCTCATCTTTCTTAACGCAGTGCTGGCACGGCTCAATCTTTCGATGGAGGGGATTGAACCGGTGCTGGATATGCTTCCGAAAAGCTTGCAGCAGCTGATCGTTTCCTATCTCGACCAGCTTGCGGCAACGCCGCCGGTCAGCCCCATGCTGATCGGCATTGGATTGACGTTGTATTTCCTTTCGCGCGCGGTGCGTTCCATGATGCGCACGGTCAACGACATTTACCATGTCGAGGTAGCACGCGGCATGGTTTGGGATGTACTGATTTCGTTTGGCATCACGGCAGGGTTTCTGGTATCGGTTGTGTGCAGCTTTGTTTTGGTGGTTGCGGGCAAAGCGCTTATCCGTCTTTTGCCGCGGGTGGTTCCGATTCCGCAGCCCGTGCTCAATATGACGCACGACGCCAGCTTTTGGGTGATGATCCCATTTATTTTTGTATTTCTGATGTTGTTCAACCGTATTGTTCCCAACCTGCATCTAAAGTTCCGAGAGGTATGGCCGGGGGCATTGTTTTCACTGGTGGCATGGCTGCTGGTTTCATGGGGATTTTCGTTCTATGTGGACAATATGGCAAGCTATTCCGTGCTGTATGGTTCTCTGGGTGCCATCATTGTGCTGATGCTGTGGCTGTATATCGTCAGCATGATCCTGCTGATGGGGCCGCAGCTCAATCATACGTTGGTGGTCATGCGCCTGTATCGGTTGGAAAACCAAAAGCATATTGATTAAACCGCTTCTGGCGGTTTGTAGATAAAAACAAAGGAGGACAAGAAGGATGAAAGTAGTAGCAATCAATGGATCGCCGCGCAAGGGTGGCAACTGCGCGCAAATGCTCGAGGTGCTCGGCGGTGTGCTGGCGCAGGAGGGCATTGAGTTTGAGGTATGCCAGCCCGGCGCTAAGGTACATCCGTGCATGGCGTGCTATCACTGTCTGGATCACAATACGCTGCGCTGTGTGCAGGCAGATGACGGTGTCAATGAGATCATTGAGAAATGCATCGAAGCGGACGCGATCGTGCTGGCTTCTCCCGTGTATCATGGCGGCATTGCTGGCAGCATGAAGTGTGTGATGGACCGCATTATGCTGGCGGCTTGCTGCGGCGAGAATCAGTTTCATCATAAGGTGGGTGCGGCATTGTGTACGCTGCGCCGTTCGGGCGGCATGGAGACCTATCAGCAGCTGCTCGGCCTGATGGACGCAATGGAGATGGTGCTGGTCACCTCGGATTACTGGAATGCCGTACATGGTGCCGACATCGGTGAGTGCAAGCAGGATATTGAAGGTGTGGAAGTGATTGAAAAGCTCGGCCGCAATATTGCATGGATGCTTAAAGTGATTGATAAGGCAGGCATCGCTCCGCCGGAGACCCATCACCGCACTATGTTTAATTACATCCGTTGACAGAAAAAGGGAAGGCATGGACGGCCTTCCCTTTTTTGATAGGTTAACGAAATAAAATTCACAGATTATTCACAGGATGTAACCGAATTGACGTTGAAGCCTTGCGTATTTCCCGATACAATATATACATGGGATAGTATATACTGGAAAGGGATGGATACTATATGACGGTAGAACACGATATTTTGCAGGTCACGCCGCGGATCGAGGGGTTGGCGGCGCTTTGCGCAAGACATGACCGGATAGAGGCGTCGCTGTATAAAGAGTACGATGTCAAGCGCGGTCTGCGTGACCTGAATGGTGAAGGCGTGCTTGCGGGGTTGACCAACATATCAGATATCATCTCCAAAAAAGAGGAGAACGGGGAACTGGTTCCCTGTGACGGCGAACTGTATTATCGCGGCATCAAGATCAACGATTTGGTGCAGGGCTTCATACGGGACGGACGCAAGGGCTACGAGGAGGTTGCCTACCTGCTTCTTTTCGGTGAACTGCCGGACGCTGTGCGGCTGAGCGATTTTAAAAACCTGCTGGCGCAGGGACGTACGCTGCCGACGAATTTCACGCGCGATGTCATTATGAAAGCACCGACGCATGATATGATGAACAGCCTTTCCCGCAGTGTGCTGACGCTGGCATCCTATGATAGCAATGCGGATGAGATCACACTGCCCAATGTGCTGCGGCAATGCCTTATGCTGATTTCAGTGTTCCCGATGCTTGCGGTCTATTCCTATCATGCGTATAATTATTATGAGCGCGGCGAAAGCATGTATATTCACTATCCGTCGGACAGCTTATCCACGGCATCCAATTTCCTGCGTATGCTGCGTCCGGATATGCAGTATACCCCGCTGGAGGCCAGTGTGTTGGATTTGGCGCTTGTGCTGCACATGGAGCATGGCGGCGGCAATAACTCTTCGTTCACCACGCATGTGGTCACTTCCTCGGGAACAGATACCTATTCTGCCATTTCAGCGGCGCTTGGTTCGCTCAAAGGGCCGAAGCACGGCGGCGCCAATTATAAGGTTGTGCAGATGTTTGAAGATCTGAAGAAAAACATCACGGATACGACCGACGAAGAAGCGGTTGCGGACTATCTGAGCCGTCTCCTGCGCCGG
Organism: uncultured Agathobaculum sp.; assembly: GCF_944380975.1. Classification (GTDB taxonomy): domain Bacteria; phylum Bacillota; class Clostridia; order Oscillospirales; family Butyricicoccaceae; genus Agathobaculum. Next base: position 30,868 of record NZ_CALWJK010000011.1, read on the forward strand.
GAGGCGTTCGACCGCAAGGGTTTGATCTATGGCTTGGGTCACGCGGTTTATTCGATCTCTGATCCTCGTGCCGAGGTATTCAAGTCCTTTGTAGGGCAGCTGGCACATGAAAAGGGCAGGGATGCGGATTTTGCGCTGTACTCTCTGGTTGCGCGGCTCGCGCCTGAGGTCATTGCGCATGAGCGCCATATCTATAAAGGCGTTTCGGCAAATGTCGATTTTTATTCGGGCTTTGTATACTCCATGCTTGGCTTGCCGCCTGAACTGTATACGCCGGTGTTTGCAATCGCCCGTATCGTAGGCTGGAGTGCGCACCGACTGGAGGAACTGGTCAATACGGACAAGATTATTCGTCCGGCATATCGCTGTGTGCAGCCGCCAACCGGCTATGTGTCGCTAAAAGATCGTTGATGACAAAACTATAAACGGGAGGAAGAAAAATGAAGTCAATCGGATTTATCGGCGTTGGTGTGATGGGGCGCTCCATGGTCAAAAATCTGCTCAAGGCAGGATATGAGGTGGCGGTTTATTCGCGTACCAAATCCAAACTGGAGGATTTTCTCAAAGAGAACAACGTCACATGGTGCGATTCTGTGGCGCAGTGCGCGTCGGGCAGAGATGCTGTTATCACAATGGTGGGATACCCGAAGGATGTGGAGCAGGTTTATTTCGGACAGGAGGGCATCCTTGCGGCCGCTCAACCGGGTACGTATTTGATTGACATGACAACGACCGACCCCAAACTGTCCGTTCGGATTTACGAAGAAGGCACAACAAGCGGCCTGCATACGTTGGATGCGCCGGTTTCGGGCGGCGACACGGGCGCGAAGAACGGCACGCTGTCTATCATGGTCGGCGGACAGGAGGACGATTTCAAGGCCTGTCTGCCGCTCTTTGAGGCGATGGGCAAGCAGATCGTTTATGAAGGCCCTGCGGGTGCGGGACAGCATACCAAGATGGCCAATCAGATTGCGATTGCAGGTACGATCGCGGGCGTCAGCGAAGCGCTGGCATACGCCGAGCGGGCAGGATTGGATACGCAGAAGATGCTGGACAGCATTTCCAAGGGCGCAGCTGGTTCGTGGCAGATGGAAAACCTCATGCCCAAGATGATGCGGGAGGACTATGCGCCCGGATTTTTCCTCAAGCACTTCATCAAGGATATGAAGATCGCACAGGGACAGGGCTTTGGCTCGTTGCCCGTACTCGAGCGCGTCTGCACGATGTATGGCGATTTGGAAGCCGAGGGCTTGGGTGATTTGGGCACACAGGCGCTCATCCGCTATTATCGTGGCAATAACGAGTAAAATCTGAGGGAAACAAACAAAGGCTCGGAACCGAATGGTTCCGAGCCTTTGTCTTATATTGCGGTGCTCAGTCGATATCGAGTGCGTCTTTCACCTTATCCCAAAAGCCTTTGCGCTTACTCTGGTTGTCATCGGTAGAGGATTCTTCAAATTCCCGCAGCAGCTTTTTCTGTTTTTCGGACAGATTTTTCGGCACTTCAATGCTTACACGGACGTACTGGTCGCCACGGCCACGGCCGCTCACATTCTGGATGCCCTTGCCCTTCATGCGGAATACCGTGCCGGTCTGCGTGCCTTCCGGCACTTTGTATTCCACGCGACCGTCGATAGTCGGCACCTGCAAGGTATCGCCCAGCGCTGCCTGCGTAAACGAGATCGGAATATCGACGTAAACGTCCTGTCCCTCACGTGTGAAAATCGGATGCGGACGAATGGAGATCGTCACAAACAGATCGCCAGCCGGGCCGCCGTTGATGCCTGCATTGCCCTGACCGCGTTGCTGGATGGATTGCCCTTCATCAATGCCAGCCGGGATATTGACCTTGAACTTGCGCGTCTTGCGCACACGCCCTGCGCCATTACACTTGCTGCACGGTTTTTTGATGATCTTGCCGGTGCCGCGGCAGTTCGGACATGCGCCCTGCGTCTGGAACATGCCAAGCGGCGTGCGCTGGGTTTGCGTTACGGTGCCGGTACCGCGGCAATTCGGGCAGGTCTCGGCGCTCGTGCCCTTGGCTGCGCCCGTACCGCCGCATTCGTCACAAGACTCGATGCGGTTGACGGAAATCTCTTTTTCGCAGCCAAATGCGGCTTCCTCAAACGAGAGGATAATGTTCTGCCGGATGGATTCGCCGCGCTGGGGGGCGTTGCGGCGCGAACTGCGTCCGCCGCCAAAGCCGCCGCCGAAGAAGGAGCCGAACAGGTCGCCCAGATCGCCCATGTCAAAGCCACCGAAGCCACCCGCACCTGCGCCGCCGCCATAGCTCGGGTCGACGCCGGCAAAGCCAAACTGGTCATATTTGGCGCGCTTATCCGCATCGGACAGCACTTCGTATGCCTCGTTGACTTCCTTGAATTTATCGGCAGCCTCCGGATTGTCTTTATTCAGGTCAGGGTGGTACTTGCGGGCGAGACGACGGTAAGCTTTTTTCAGCTCGTCCTCACTTGCGCCTTTCTGTACGCCAAGCACCTCGTAATAGTCTCTTTTATCAGCCATTGTGATCCCTCAAATAATGGAAAATAGCATGCCGCAGGGCGGAACGGATACCGTTCCGCCCCACGCGGCATGGATAATTACTTGTTCTGATCGTCGTCCTTGACTTCGGTGAAGTCTGCGTCGACAAAATCGCCCTGCGGGCCGCTCTGTGCGCCTGCCTGACCGCCCATGTTCGGATCGCCCTGCGGTGCCTGCTGCTGATAGATCTTGCCGGCCAGATCGCTGAACTTCTTAGAGAGGTTGTCGGTCGCCATCTTGATCATCTCGGTATCCGTGCCCTTGAGCGCTTCCTTAACCTTGTCGATCTCAGCCTGTACGCCGCTCTTTTCGTCTGCGGACAGCTTATCGCCCAGATCGGTCAGCGCCTTTTCAGACTGGAATACCAGCTGCTCAGCGTTGTTGCGGATCTCAACCGCTTCCTTGTTCTTCTTATCCTGCTCAGCATACTGCTCAGCCTCGTGCATCGCCTTATCGATCTCTTCCTGAGAGAGGTTGGTCGATGCGGTAATGGTGATCTTCTGCTCCTTACCGGTGCCAAGATCCTTAGCCGATACGTTTACAATGCCGTTGGCGTCGATGTCGAAGGTAACCTCGATCTGCGGTACGCCGCGCGGAGCCGGAGCGATGCCGTCGAGCGTGAAGCGGCCGAGCGTCTTGTTGCCGGCAGCCATTTCGCGCTCGCCCTGTAAGACGTGGATTTCAACAGACGGCTGGTTGTCAGCCGCGGTGGAGAAGATCTGGCTCTTCTTGGTCGGGATAGTGGTGTTGCGCTCGATCAGCTTGGTGCATACGCCGCCGAGGGTCTCGATGCCGAGGGACAGCGGGGTAACGTCGAGCAGCAGTACGTCCTTGACTTCGCCGCCAAGTACGCCGCCCTGAATGGATGCGCCGATTGCAACGCACTCATCCGGGTTGATGCCCTTGAAGCCTTCCTTGCCGGTGATGCCCTTAACGGCTTCCTGCACGGCCGGGATACGGGTCGAGCCACCAACCAGCAGAACCTTGGACAGGTCGGAAGCAGACAGGCCTGCGTCGCTCATTGCCTGACGAACCGGGCCCATGGTGCGCTCAACCAGATCAGCAGTCAGTTCGTTGAACTTTGCACGGGTCAGCGTCAGCTCCAGGTGCTTCGGGCCGGTCGCATCTGCGGTGATATACGGCTGGTTGATCGAGGTCTGGGACATGCCGGACAGCTCAATCTTTGCCTTCTCAGCAGCTTCCTTCAGGCGCTGCATCGCCATCTTATCGTTCGACAGGTCGATGCCGTTGGACTTCTTGAACTCTGCGACCATCCAGTCGATGATGCGCTGGTCGAAGTCATCACCGCCGAGGTGCGTGTCGCCTGCGGTGGACAGCACTTCCAGAACGCCCTCGCCAATGTCGAGGATGGAAACGTCAAACGTGCCGCCGCCGAGGTCGTAAACCATGATCTTCTGCTCGGATTCCTTATCAACGCCGTAAGCCAGTGCAGCTGCGGTCGGCTCGTTGATGATACGCAGCACTTCCAGACCTGCGATCTTGCCAGCGTCCTTGGTTGCCTGACGCTGGGAGTCGGAGAAGTAAGCCGGAACCGTGATGACCGCCTGCGTTACCGGCTGGCCGAGGTAGGCTTCTGCGTCTGCCTTGAGCTTCTGCAGGATCATTGCGGAGATCTCCTGCGGGGAATAGGGCTTGCCGTCAATGTTGACGCGGTAATCCGAGCCCATGTGACGCTTGATGGAAATAATCGTGCGATCCGCATTGGTAACAGCCTGACGCTTTGCAACCTGACCGACCATGCGCTCGCCGTCCTTGGAGAACGCAACAACAGACGGGGTCGTGCGCGCGCCTTCCGCGTTAGGGATAACGACCGCCTCGCCGCCTTCCATAACAGATACGCAGGAATTGGTAGTACCTAAGTCGATACCGATGATTTTGCCCATGATTGATAGCACTCCTTTATGATAACTGTGTATTTTACAATGTGATTAGTTGGCCACCTTGACCATTGCATGGCGGATGACCTTATCGCCGATCTGAAAGCCCTGCTGGAACACTTCGGCAATTTGGTTTTCGCCAAACGCTTCATCCTCCACATGCATTACAGCGTTGTGGAAATTCGGGTCGAAGGCCGTGCCTGCGGATGCCTCGATGATCGTGACATTGATGCTCTTGAGGCTTTCGACCAGCTGGGTCATGGTCAGTTCCACGCCCTTTTTGTATTCCGCGTCTGCGGTTTCTGCTTTGATCGCTCGTTCGAGGTTGTCGTAGGTCGGCAGCAACGCCTTCACCGCGTGGCTGACCGCATCGTTATAAGACTGCTCGCGTTCGCGTTGGCTGCGTTTGCGGAAGTTGTCATATTCCGCAGCCATGCGCAGGAAACGGTCATTGAGATCGTCGAACTTGGCCTTCCAGTCCTCGGTGGGCTGTGCAGCTGCCTCTTCGCTTACGTTGTTTTCAGCAGCGGTTTCCGCTTCCTGTTGTGCAGCCGCCGTCTGTTCCGCTTCGGCAGCTTCAGGCTGTTTCTTTTTGCTCATATTGTTTTGATGCCTCCATTTGCAGGGAAATCAGGAATTCCCGTCTTTTTCATCCAAAAAGGTTTCCGCAATCAGCTTGTTCAGCCCCTTTGCGAAGCGGCTGAGCTGCGCGGACAACTTGGCGTAATCCATTCGGGTCGGTCCAACAATGCCGATCGCACCTTGTCCGATGTGGCCGATATCGTATTTTGCGTAAATCGCGGAAGTTTCACGCAGGGGATTTGCCCCGTTTTCCGGTCCGATAAAGAACTGGATTCCGTCGATCTTGCGTGTGGCCGGCAGCAGATGCTTCCGGTCGTCCTCCATGTAATCGAGCAGCGCCTGCGCTTTATGCAGGTCGCGATACTCGGGGAAACGCAGCAGTTTGTTGGTGCCCTCCAGAAAGACTTTTTGGTCGCTCAGCTCTTCAATCAGCTCTGCAATGTATTCGGCAACCGGTGCCAGCAGCGCGGAAAGACCAGCGGCGCGGCGCACAATGTCGAAGCGCTCTGCCGTAATATGGCTAAGCGGCAGGCCGGTCAAGGTCTGGTTGAGCACATAAGTGAGCAATTCGGTTTCGTCTTTGGAAACATCGGCCATTGTGCGCACCATTTTATTTTTGACCGTGCCGGAATCTGTAACAACCACAATGACAAAGTTCATTTTGTCCACCGGGATGATCTCAAATTGTCGTATGGAAATTTGGGTCAGCGCCGGGGTGATGGCAACAGATGCATAATTGGTCAGGCTGGAGATCAGCTTGCCGGCCTCTTGGATGAGACGGTCAAGCTCCCGCACCTTGGTCTGCATCATGGTTTGCAGCGGTGCGTCATCCTCGCCGGTGTCCGTCGGCAGTTCCATCAGCTCATCCACATACAGCCGGTAGCCTTGCGGAGAAGGAATGCGTCCGGCAGAGGTATGCGGTTTTTCCAGATACCCCATTTCCTCCAGTTCACTCATTTCGTTGCGAATGGTGGCGGAAGAGAAGGGGAGGGAATGCCCTTCGGTCAGTGCCTTGGAGCCAACCGGCTCGGCAGTGCGAATATAGTCACCGATGATTGCTTTTAGGATTTGCTTTTTTCGCTCGGACAATTCCACCGAACCTGACTCCTTTCTGTTCGGGTTTAGCACTCATCCTTCCTGAGTGCTAAACTTAATTTACCACCCCACGGCAGCAAAGTCAAGTGCCGTTTATGAATATTTTGTTAAATGATGCACCTGTTTTTGTCACATGGCAGAGGGGAGTGCCAATGTCGGAAAGTGGACTGGAGAATCCAGCGTATTATGTTTGCTTTTCAAACGGTAAAATGATATGATAGTATATGGAGAAAAACGGCAGTCGGCCGTGAGAGAGAGAAATATATTCTCAGAAAAGAAGGAGACAAAATCACATGAAAGAAGTAAAAACCGGTATTGTTGGCCTGGGCCGTCTGGGCGCAGTGCATGCGGAAAATCTGGCGTTTAAGATCCCAGGATGCCGATTGGTTGCTGCGTGTTCGCTGGAACAGAAAGAGCTGGATTGGGCAAAAGAATATCTCAAGGTCGATTTTGTAACAACCGATTACAAAAAGATGGTAGATGAGGCGGATATTGAAGCCGTGGTTATCGTTTCCTCCTCGCCGGAGCACTGCTGGATGATCGAGTATGCGCTGGATGCTGGCAAGCATGTATTCACGGATAAGCCGCTCGGCTGCTCTCTGGAGGAATGCAAGCGTGCGGAGGCTGCGGTAGAGCGCCACCCGGATAAGGTGTTCTTCTTAGGATTTATGCGTCGTTACGACCCGTCTTATGCAGATGCAAAGGCGAAGATCGACGCCGGTGAAATAGGCAAACCCTATCTGGTCAAAGCAACTGGTCTGGATCCGGAAGCGCTGGTTGAGAGCTGCATCAAGTTCTCTAAGACTTCGGGCGGCATCTTCATTGATGCGGCGTCGCATGACATCGACTTGATGCGCTGGTTCCTCGGCGGTGAGGTGACCGAAGTATATGCGGCAGGCACAACGTTTAAGCATCCCGAATTTGCTGAGAATGGCGATACCGAGACCGGCATGGCAATGCTCAAGTTCGATAATGGTACGGTGGCGTTTTTGCATGTCGGCCGTACAGCGCCGCATGGTTATCACACCGAAACGGAAATCGTTGCGACAGATGGTCATATCCGCGTAGCTGGCGTACCGTGGAAGGATCGCGTCATGGTATACGACCAGTACGGCGCACGGCAGGAGATCATCGAAAACTTCCCGCAGCGCTTCGCAGAAGCGTATCTGTTGGAAATGGTAGATTTTATTGACTGCATTCAGAAGGATCGTAAGCCGGAACTGACCGTATATGACGGCACCAAAGCAACGGTTGTCACCTATGCGATCACGGATTCTTTCCACAGCGGCAAGGCTGTCAAAGTGGAATATTGATTGGTCTATTTATATAGCAGCAGCCCCGCGCTTGAGCGCGGGGCTGCTTTTTATCATTTATACAGATCAGGCTTATCCATCATTTCAATGGGGAGGAATTGACCGGTGCCGCGCGAACGGTTGAGCGCATCCGCCGCAACGCAGGCAGCATAGCCATCCCAAGCGGACGGACCAGTCGGGCCACCTGCAGCCAACGCTTTGACCCATTCGGTCAACTCGATATCATAGGCTTCGATGAAGCGATCCTTCCAGTCGGTCAGGATGGGGAAGGAGCGGGTTGCGTTTGCGCGTTTGACAACAGCATACGGGTCAGGGAGATTGACCGTGCCTTTTTCGCATACAACCTGACACTGAATATCATAGCCGTAAGCATCGGCAACCTGCACTTCTACGTCAATACGTGCGCCCGACTGGGTTTCGAGCAGCACGATCTGTGGATTATCGTAGCCCTTGGTTGAGCAGGCAGACTGCCGTACCTTGAGCACTTGTCCGTTTGCATATTCATCGGAAAGCAGCCAGCGGCAGATATCCAGCTCATGAATGGCAACATTGGATACGCCCATTTCGGTCTGGAAGCCGTCCGGCTGGGACACGTTGCGATGGCAAGCATGGATCATCAGCGGTGCGCCAAGTTCGCCGGAGTCAATGATCCGCTTCATTTCGGCATAGCCACGGTCATAGCGACGCATAAAACCGACCTGTACCAGGCGCTTGCCGTGAGTCACTTCTGCTTGGATGATTTTTTCGCAGTCAGCTGCGTTTTGTGCAAGCGGCTTTTCGCAGAACACATATTTACCGTGCTTGAGACATTCTAGAACATAACCAGCGTGACTGGGATCAGAAGAAGCGATAAGGACGGCATGTACTTCGGGAGCGGCGATCAGTTCTTCGCCGGTTGCGTAAGCGCGTAAGCCTGCGTATTGCGCTGCGGTTTTGCGAGCAGCTTCTTCCAAATAATCGGCGCAGGCGACAACCTGACAGCCGGGAACCAGATCGTGCAGGCGGCGGATATGATCGCGGCCAATGGCGCCGCAGCCGATCACACCAATATTCAACATGTAAAATCTCTCCTTTGGAAGTAAATTAAAAAACAACAAAATAATATGACAATAAAGTGAAACAGGATTCAAGAGAAAAGATGACTTTTGGCAAAAGTGCAGGACAGCCTATTCGCATCAAGAAACAGGCAATAGAGGCTGTGAAGTGGAAAAGGCTGCCGCAAACGGCAGCCTTTTCAGTGTATGAAAATGAGTAATTACTTTGCGGCCAGACGGCGAGCCTTTGCTTCCATATGCTCACGAGTAACGTCGAGCAGAACGGCGCCGATGATAACCAGGCCGAGAACCAGGTTCTGTACTGCCGAGGAAACGGACAGCAGCGAGAAGCCGTTACGCAGAACCGCGATGATCAGCGCACCGAGCATGGTGCCGATCATGGTGCCCTTACCGCCCATGAAGGACGCGCCGCCGATGATGCACGCTGCGATTGCGTCGGTATCGTACGGCTGGGTTGCGTTAACGCCGTTGCAGATGCCGGAACGGCCGATCGAAACGATACCAGCCAGCGCCGCCATGAAGCCGGACAGCGCGTAGCAGAAGGTCAGCACATTTGCAGAGTTGATACCGGACAGGCGAGCTGCTTCCGGGTTGCCGCCGCAGCAGTAGATCGAGCGGCCCAGCGAAGTGCGGGTCAGCAGGATGTGCATGATAATGTAGATTACGATAACAACGATGAAGCTAACCGGGAAGCCGCCAACCGTAGCGGAGCCGAGCCACATGACACCGTCCAGACCGGAGAATGAAACCATCTGGGAACCGGTTACAATTAGTGCTGCACCCCAAAGTACGTTCTTCATACCAAGGGTGGAAACGAAGGGGTGGGGCAGGTGCAGGCGGGTCAGCATCATGCCGTTGATCCAGCCGATCAGCGTGCCGGCTACGATCGCAACAATCAGCAGCACAACCGAATTGGTCATGCCCTTCTGTACCAGCATACCGGCAAGGCAGGCGCAGAACGTTGCGTTTGCACCAACCGAAAGGTCGATACCGGCGGTGATCAGGCAGAGCAGCATGCCGGTGGAAACCAGTGCGTTAAACGATGTCTGCTTGAGAACCGACATCAGGTTGGAATACTTGAAAAAGTTGGGCGATGCGATCGTCAGTACGATGCAAAGGATCAACAATGCGCCGAACGTACCAGCATACGTCATTAAATTGCTGGACTTTTTCGTTTTAGTCATCTAATTTACCTCCCCAAGCTGCCTTCATAAGGTCTTCCTGATTGAAATATTTGCTGTCGCGGCTGACATCCGCCATTACCTCACCGCCGCGCATAACGATTACGCGGTCGCTCATGCCAAGGATCTCCGGCATTTCAGAGGATACCATGATGACGCACTTGCCCTGCTTGACAAGGCTGTTCATGACGTTGTAAACCTCGACCTTTGCGCCGACGTCGATACCACGGGTCGGCTCGTCGAAAATGAAGATATCGGCATCTGTGTTGACCCATTTGCCGATAACAACCTTCTGCTGGTTGCCGCCGGACAGCTGGCCGACGATCTCGTCGATTGACGGGGTCTTGATGCGCAGCGACGCGATTGCCTTCTCGCCGCTCTCCAGGATCTTCTTTTCATCCAGGAAAGGACCGTTACTGAAGCCCTTCATGTTTGCAAGGATCAGGTTGGTGCGGATGGTCTGCGCCAGAACCAAACCCTGGCCCTTGCGGTCCTCCGTCAGGAATGCGATGCCTTCTTTGATCGCCTGACGAGGAGACTTGATATGTACTTCCTTGCCCTTGATGGTAATTTTGCCGCCGTCGATCGGATCGGCGCCAAAAATCGCACGCATGGTTTCGGTACGGCCTGCGCCGACCAGACCCGCAAAGCCGAGGATCTGTCCGCCGTATGCGTCAAACGAAACGTCATGCAGCACGCCGTTCTCGACCAGATGCTCTACCTTGAGCATCGGCTCTGCGCTCTTCGTACCGAATTCCTTGGGGAACTGGTTGTCGAGCGAACGGCCTACCATTGCAGTGATCAGCGAGTCGTTATCCCACTCGTCGATCGGCTTGGTCGAAATATACTCACCGTCACGGATAACGGTGACACGGTCGCACAGCTCAAACAGCTCTTCGAGCTTATGCGATACAAAGACGATGCCGATGCCGCGCGCCTTGAGCTCACGGCAGGTCTTCATGAGCTGTTCTACCTCTTTTTCGCCCAAAGACGAGGTCGGCTCGTCCATAATAATCATTTTTGCATTGATCAGAACTGCCTTGGCGATTTCGATCATCTGCTGCACGCCCATGCCGAACGTGCCGGCAGCCTTGGTCGGGTCGATATCCTGCCCGAGCGATGCCATGACCTCCTTGGCCTTCTTATGCATCGTCGGATAGTCAAGCAGGGCACCCTTCTTGATCCATTTGTTGATGAAAATGTTATCGGTTACGCTCAGAAGCTTTTCGATATTCAGCTCCTGATATACGCAGGCAATGCCTGCCGCTGCGGATTCATTCGGATCTTTGAAATGCTTTTCCACGCCGTCAACAAAAATCTGGCCCTCGTCTGCCTGGTGCACGCCGGTCAACACCTTGATAAGTGTCGACTTGCCCGCGCCGTTCTCACCGATCAGACCCAGAATCTCTCCGGGCTTGACGGCGAGCTGCATGTTCCTCAGAGCCACTACGCCCGGAAAACGCTTCGTTGCGTTTTTCAGCTCTACTACGTATTCACTCATTTGCATATCACCTTTTCTTCTCCGAGATGAAGTGCGGGACATAAGGGAACTGGTCTCGGTACAGTTATAGGACAAAGTCATGTCAGGGCATGTATGGTACTTTGTCTCAGTCTCGCGGGTGGGGTCAGTAGCTGGAAAGAACCCCTGCACCGATTATTCAATCCTGCAGGGGTTCCTCCCTTTTACTTAAAACTTACCTACAAGAGCGGCTTGTAAATTACTCGCCCAGATAGCTCTTCAGGGTATCCAGACGCTCCTGTGCGTTGTCCTTGGTAACAACAGAGCAGCCAGAATCGATGAACTCTTTGATTTCTTCGCCGTTGAGAGCCTTAACAGCAGCGTCAACAGCCATGTAGCCCATGTCATAAGCTTCCTGTGCAACAGACATGGTCTCCTCGCCGTTCAGGATAGCGGTGCATGCGGACTGGATGCCGTCGAAACCAACAAAGACCGTGTTGGCATATGCTTCGTTGCCCTTAGCGGCACGGGCAGCTGCCATTGCCATGTCGTCGTTGTTGCAGACGATCATTGCGATACCTTCCGGATGGTTCTGCATGATTGCTTCCATGGAGGTAGCAGCCTTATCTGCTACAGCGTCTGCGTACTGGGTTTCGTCAGCCAGGAAAGTGCCGCCGGCAGCTTCGATGCCCTTCTGGTAGCCGGTCAGACGAGCGGTAGCGGTGCTGTCGCCCTGTACGCCGGAGATAGCAATTGCCTTCAGCTCGGTCCAGCCAGCTTCCTGTGCAGCCTTAACAGCCGCTTCGCCGCCCATTGCAGCAGCGTCTTCGTTACCGGTGCCGACAAAAGACTTAACTTCCGGAGCATCAATGTCAGTGTCAACTGCGATGATCGGAGCGGTCTGGCCAGAGATCAGGGTGGTCACCAGATCAGCCTGCAGCGGAGCGATAACGAAAGCGTCGTACGCGCCGGAGTTCAGGTCAGTCTCGATCATGTTCTGCTGCTCGTCGTAAGCAGTCTCAGAGGAAGCGCCCTTAACCTCAACCTTTACGTCCGGGTTGTCAGCCATGTACGCTTCAGCGCCAGCCTTAACGTAGCCCCAGTACTCAGAAGCCGTGGTCTTCAGGATGACGTCGATGGAGTAGCCTTCGCTGCCAGATTCGCCGTTGGGCTCTTCCGTGCCGCCGCCGGTGGTGTTGCCGCCGCAAGCTGCAAGGCTTGCACACATAGCGCCTGCGAGTAACATTGCCAGTAGTCTCTTCTTCATGATAAAACCTCTCTCCTTTTTTTGCGCAGGGACCAAATGCCGGTTGGGAAATCCCAGCTGCTGCAAAAGAAATGATCCTATGCAGCAAGCCAGCGCTTGCTCACTGCTCGTCGTGTTGCCCCGCCATATTGCAGGACACTGGAACGCTCCAACGTTCTGGTAATATTTTAATGCATCTGTGGTACTTTGACAAGTGTTTGTTGTGATTTTTGTCGGTAATAGCGAGTTGCTTACGGGTGCGTTTGTGCAGGTTCACAAAGAATGGATTTGCAAAAGGAAAAGGCAGGGTGTGCATTGTGCAAAAAATAACTTTGTGGGCAAATTTCATGAGGAAATTACGGGAAAAGTATGTCTGATTTGGGCATATTTTGGAGATATCTCTTGCGGGTGCAGGTTACAGTGTGGTAAAATTACCTCACAATCTATGGTGAGGGAAGGAATATTGCATGAAGCTGGCAATCAAGACCTGTACATTGGACATGCCTTATGAGCAGATGCTGGACTTTTGCGTGGAGCAGCGCATTGCAGCAATTGAAATCGGAACGGGGAATTGGTCGGGCGCACCGCATTGCGATTTGGATCTGCTGGTCAGCGACCGGACGGCGCGGGAGCAGTGGTATGATGCAATGCGGGCCAGAGGGTTGGAACTGTGCGCGCTCAATTGTTCGGGCAACCCACTGGCCTGTGAACAGGAGATGGATGTGACAAAAAAGACCTTTGCGCTGGCACAGATGCTTGGCGTGAAGAAAATCGTCATGATGAGCGGATTGCCGGCCGGCTGCAAAGGGGACAAAACGCCGGTTTGGATCACTACCTCATGGCCGCCGGAGACGCAGGAGATTCTGGCGTACCAATGGGATGAAGTTGCTATTCCGGCATGGAAGGAAATCGTCAAGATGGCAGCAGACTGCGGCGTTGAGAAGATCGCGCTGGAAAACCACGGAATGCAGCTGGTATATAATTCGGAAACCTGCTTGCGGCTGCGTGAGGCAGTTGGCCCGATGGTCGGCATGAATCTGGACCCCTCGCATTTGTTCTGGATGGGCGGAGATCCGATTGAGGCGGCGCGTGTGCTGGGAGAGCATGGCGCGATTTATCATGTGCATGGAAAGGATTCCCGGCCGGAGCGTCGCTATTGGCAGCCCAATGGCATGCTTGACACCAAGCCAATCGACGCATTTGCAAAGCGCGCATGGAACTATGTTGCCGTGGGCGCAGGACATGACGCTAAGTGGTGGAAGGAATTTTTCTCGGTTGTGCGTATGTCGGGATATGATGATGAGATCTCTCTGGAAATGGAGGATTTGACGATGTCCATGCTGGATGGGCACTTGGCCAGTTTGCATGTATTGCGGGAAGCGCTGAATATTGTTTAACAGAAAGCGGCTAATGGCTGCGTTTTGAGGGGAAAAACGAAAGAGTGCTGCCGGATAAACGGCAGCACTTTTTTAATCGTTCTGATGCATCAACTGTTCGGCATAGCCCTGTAGCTCAGCTTGGGAATGGACGCAGTCGCCGCGTTCAATAATCATGCGGCAGACATGGGCCGGCAGTTGAGAGAAGTAAGCATGTGCAGAACGGTTAATGGCCAGCATTTCGGTCAGATTATGATACCGATTCATGTAGATTCACCTCTGTTGTAGTATCCCCATTAGCAAGCGAGGATATTCTCCAAAATATTGAGAATTTTTACGCCGTAATCTGCGCCGGCTGCCCAGCCGTATCCTTGCGGGTTTTCCTGTATGCCAAGATACTGCACTGTGGGAGCAGCACCGCGCGTGACGAGAGAAAAGCGCGGGTCAATCACCGGATTGTTCAGCGGGGATTTGTTGGCATATGCCTTGAGATGCTGGATCTGGGCGCGGATGCCAAGCTGCGGCGTATCAAAGGACGCGCCCAGCATACCGTTATCCAGTACGCCAAGTCCACAGAAATTATTTTGCTCCAGCTTAACGGCGCTGTCCTTGAAGGTAAAGTTTCCTGTTTCCAGACAGGACTGCGCAAAGGCGATATCACCGCGGATGCCTTCTGCCTGTCCTTCAGACAGATAGTAGGGGATCATATCAATGACCGACTGCGGTACGTTGGGATTGACTTTTTTAATATAGGTCTGCATTTGTTTCGCAGTAGCCTGTGCGGTGCCAGCAATGCTGGTATAGGTGAAATATTTATCAACGGTTGCAGTGCGCAAATTATAATAGGAAGCACCGGGACGCATGACCTGTGTCAACAGCAGGGTAGAGCCGGGATTCAGGTCGATCAGGCGGTACTCGTCGAGCGAGCGAAGCGTGCTGCCCTTAGTGAAATCAAAAACTGCCCATTGCCCGTTAACATAGACGACGTTCCATGCCGTGGACCAGCTGCGAGCCAGAAATGATGGAATGCCAGCCTCAGAGAACATCCAATCGGCTGCAGCAGCCAGCGAACGCGTGCTGACACTGCCGTTTTTGTTGTAGGACTTGACCCAAGAAGCGTTGCCGCCGGTACGGAATTCACGTTGCAGCAACTTATAGATGTAAGCGACGCGTTCCTCGTCGGAATGCAGGGAGGACAGCTTGGCCATATCCGAAGAGAAATAGCGCTTGGCTGCGGTGTAGTCGGATGCTGTTGCGCCGCCGGTCAGGGTATATGTATCGGTTAGGGAAGGGCGGCTGCGCGCATCGCGGGAATATCCGTTGGAAACTGTAACATCGCTCAAGGATGCTGGCTTTGCACCGAGATAGGCGGTTGACATGGCTTGAAAATCGGCCTGCAGCATATTCTTGTCGGGGTTATCGAATAAATCAGAATCGGCAAGCGCGGTAAGACTGCCGGAATATTGCGGCGTCGCTGCGGGATTGGTGTTTGTCAAGGCGGCGGTGAGCCTATCCGCCCAGTAAAGATTGCTGCGGTATAGTGTGTTGTTGGATGAAGCATACAAGGGAGCGCCCTTGACAGCACGGAGCTGGCTGATCAAATCAGGCCAGTCGGCATTTGCTTCGCCGGTTATGATGGGAGCATATCGGTTCGCTGTATCGGAAAACGACGAGGCGGGCAGAACACGCAGATTGTTTGCCAAATCGTTCATTGCCGCGGACCATGTGGTTTCTTCTGCATAGGGATAAGCGGCATAGGCAGTGATGCGACGGTTATCGTAGTTATAAGAAACACCGAAATCCACAAGCTGCCCTAGTGCGCGCAAACCAATATAGTTGTTTCCCTTAATATTATATACGGTAGGCGAAATCAGGGAACCGTTCAAATAAAGAGTCTGGCGCGTGACGACAGCGGACGCTGGTGCGGTAGCAGTGTTTTGGATGGTGCTGCTTTCGCCGGAAACGGGGACATAAGCAGCATCGGGATCAATGTGGACAGCGTTTGTGGCTTTGTCATATGTGACGCCAAAATCCAACAAACGCCCGAGATCACGCAATTTAAAATAAGTATTTCCTCCTATATTATATATAGTGGGATCGGCTGGTTTGCCAACCGCATCCGACAGAGAAGTGCTGACATAAAACGTCTGCCCGCCGGAAGTGGCAGGAAGCGCATTGGCCGCGGATGCCGAATAAGTGAGGGCGGCAATGCTCAGAGCGGTAAAAATTAGGCGTTTAAGCATAGAATCCTCCAGAATGGGAAAAGTCTCAGTGCAGAAACCACCAACCAACAAAGAAAAAGCATTTGGTGGCAACAGCATATAATGGCTGCATTATAGCATGAAACAGACAAGCGTTCAAATGCAGTATGTGGGGGGATAGGGAAAAAGCAAAAAAGCAAAAAAATTAGAAAAAGTGTTGACAAAGGTCGGAGAGGTGTAGTATACTAATCAAGCTGCTTCGGTGAGAAGCCGCCAAATCGGAAAGAATTTGAAAGAAATGAAAAAAGTTCTTGATAAACGCTTCTCGG
>NZ_CALWJK010000012.1 GCF_944380975.1 uncultured Agathobaculum sp.
CTGGCGGAGCTGCACCTGACCGATGAAGCGGTGGCCCTCCTGAAAAGCGGGCGGGTCAACAACCGGCTGCTGTGTGAACTGCTGGCCCACAAGGATTTTGTCCGGCTGTTGGCGGACATCGAGATTTATGTGGACAGGATCGCCAGTATGCAGGTGCAAAGCCTCAACGCCTATGTGGATGTGGTGCGGCAGGAGATCATATTGCCATAATGTTTGCTTGCTATCAGTTAGATTATTCCATTGGGAAATATATTCATTCTAAAAAGTCTTAGGAAAGAGATAGGTGTTTTCGCTGTTTTGGCTGCAGCGCGGACGGGGATGTGATTGACTTCGCTTTCCACCTAGAGCTGTCAGCCCAAAGGAAACCACTCGCCTTCTAGTGTGGGATTCCATAAGAGCTTGAAGTTAGGGGAAAATATGGAGGCGTCTGCAAATTTTGCAGACGCCTCCATATTGATGCGCAAAATCGGTTTTGTAGTTGTCCTTTTGCGGGGGTTCCTTCAGCCTTCCGGTTTTTGTTTTCCGCATCTCTGATGCCCGCAGCAGCCCTGCCGCATGCAGTGCGCGCGTTTTTCGCACACCTCAACATCACCGCCTTCGATGCGCAGCATCTTACCGTTCACCATACAGTCCGCCAGCTTGCGCCGCGCTGCGTTGTAAATCGACTGCACCGTTGTGCGTGCGACCCCCATCTGGACGGCTGCCTGCTCCTGCTGCAAGCCTTCCAAATCAATCAGACGGATGACCTCATATTCATCCAGTCCCATCGTAATCGGCTCGCCCGCGCACCCCATACCGCGCGGGCCAAACTCCCGACAAACCGGCAAACCGCACACACGGCGGCATTTTTTCGGTCTGGGCATGGTTTAGCCGTGGCAATGTCCGCCGCAGTGGTGGCCGCCATGCGAGGAGCAGTCATGTCCTTCCCCGTGATGCTCGTGATGGCTGCACTTGACATCCGGGTTATACACAAGCGAACCGGACAGGAATGCTTTAACCGCTTCATCTGCATCGCCCTGCACGCCGCCGAGCAGACGGATATTCGCTTCCGCCAAAGCCATCTGCGCGCCGCCGCCGATACCGCCGCAGATTAGCGTATCCACGCCCTGCGCCGCAAGGAAGCCTGCCAGCGCACCATGGCCGCTGCCCTTGGTATCCACAACCTGAGAAGAGAGGATTTTGCCGTCCTGTGCTTCATATACTTTGAATTGAGCAGTGTGTCCAAAATGCTGGAAAATCTGACCATTCTCATAAGTGACTGCGATTTTCATGGATTTACGCCTCCGATTTTGTTTCCGGCATATGCCGGTTATGATTCTATGATAGCACGTTTCCGGCATATGTCAAGAATAAAAAAGCAGCCCACAGGCTGCTTCTCTTTTCTTCACTTACGCAAAAATTCCGGCAACCGACGCCGTGCCTCCAGACGATAAATCCGCGCCCCCTCGGACGAAAACTTCTCTTCGTATTCGGTCATCACATTGCCCTCAAAGTCCGAGTTGTGCAAATCAAGCGAAATATTCTGAATCAGCCAGCCAAACTGGCAAATCTCGGCCAGCGTCCACTCGAAGAACCGCTGGTTATCGGTTTTGAAGCAGATATCGCCCTGCTGCTTGAGGATCTCGTCATATACCTCGAGATACGCGCGCCACGTCAGGCGGCGTTTGCGCTGCCGGTTGGGCGGCCACGGGTCGGAAAAGTTCAGATAGATACGATCGACCTCACCGGGCGCGAACACATCACGCAGTTCGGCTGCATCAAACGACACAAACCGCAGGTTGGGCAGCGGCTGCTGCTGGCAGCGCTCCGCCGCCATGATGAGCGCACCTTCCTCCCGCTCGACCGCGATGAAATTGATATCCGGATGCTGTTCCGCCATCCCGATAGCGAAACGTCCCTTGCCGCAGCCGATTTCCACATGCAGCGGATGGTCATTTCCGAACAAAGCGCGCCATTTGCCGCGCTTTTCCTTCGGCTCAAATGCCATTACATCTGCGCAAGCCGCAAAGCGAATATCAAGATTTTTCTTTTTGCGCATTCTCATGCGTCAAATTCCCCTTTTTCCTGTATATTTTTCAGCCTTTTCATTATATCCTGCGTCCGCACGCTTGGCAAGTAAAATTGACAAATTTCCATAAAACACGCTATAATGTAACTATATTCAATTGGGGGATGTATTGTATGTTTCACCGTTCCAGCGGCGTGCTGGCGCACGTCACTTCCCTGCCCTCGCCGCATGGCGTCGGCACCATGGGCAAAACCGCCTATGAATTTGTTGATTTCCTTGCGGCTGCGCACCAAACCTACTGGCAAGTGCTGCCGCTTGGTCACACCGGCTTTGGCGATTCGCCTTACCAGTGCTTTTCCGCCGCTGCAGGCAATCCGTATTTGATTGATCTTGATTTGCTGGTCGAGGACGGGCTTCTCACCGAAGCCGAAGTCAAGGCAGGCGACTTTGAGGCTTCACCCGATACGGCGGACTTTGAGCAGCTGGCCGATACCCGATGGCCGCTGTTCCGCAAGGCTTACTCCCGCGTGGACGATGCCATGCGCAAAAAGATTGCGGCATTTACTGACGAAAACGCAGAATGGCTGCCGGATTACGCACTGTTTATGGCGCTGAAGGAAGAAAAGTACCACGATATGCCGGTCTATATGTGGCCGGAAAAAGCAGTGCGCGACCGTAAGCCCGAAGCGCTGAAAAAAGTAACCGAAGAATTGCGGGATGAAATTGACTTCCGCATTTTCTTGCAATATATTTTCTTTACCCAGTGGACTGCGCTGCGTGAATACGCCAATGAGCACGGCATCCAGATCATCGGGGATATCCCGATCTATGTTTCCGCCGACTCGGTAGATGTGTGGACGCACCCAAAGCTGTTCAAGCTGAAAACTGACCTCAGTCCTAAACTGGTTGCAGGCGTACCGCCTGACTACTATTCGTCTACGGGTCAGCTGTGGGGCAATCCGGTTTATGACTGGGACGCGCATCGCGCCGAAGGCTTCGCATGGTGGATCTGGCGCATGAAAAGCAACATGGCGCTGTTTGACGTGATTCGCCTCGACCACTTCCGCGGCTTTGCAGCCTATTGGGAGGTGCGCGCGACCGAGGAAACCGCAATCAAAGGACACTGGCATAAAGGCCCGGGCATGGAGCTGTTCCATGCGATGGAAAAGGCGCTTGGCACCCTGCCTCTGATTGCAGAGGATCTGGGCGAAATGACCGATGAGGTGCGCGAGCTGTTGGCAGAAAGCGGTTTCCCGGGCATGAAGGTGCTGATTTTCGGCTTTACACCCGATTGCGACAACGAGCATCTGCCGCACAACTTTGTGCCAAACAGTATCGTTTATACCTCTACACACGATTCGCAGACCGTATGCGAGCAGATCATGGACATCTGCACCGAGCCGCAAAAGCAGTTTGCCTACCGGTATCTGCGCACCTCGCACAGCGAAGCGATGGGCTGGAGCGCGATCAAGAGTGTATGGGCCTCCCCTGCACGCATCACCATGACCACCTTGCAGGATTTACTTTCGCTGGGTGCCGATTCCCGCATGAACACCCCCGCCACCATCGGCGGCAAAAACTGGCGTTGGCGCGTGCGCAAGGAAGCGCTCAATCCGACGGTTTCGGCTATGCTCGGTGAGATCACAAAGACCTATATGCGCGGCTGAGCCCGCCCGGCAACAAGAAAAAGGATAGCGATAGCATGAAAATTACCACCGCAATTTTTGATTTGGACGGCACCCTGCTCAATACGCTGGGTGATCTGACCGACAGCGTCAACTGCGCCATCGTGCGCCGCGGCTTTGCCGCCGTCACCGAAGAGGAAACCCGCGTACGCGTCGGTAACGGCGTACGCAAGCTGATTGAGCGCTGCATCCCGGAAAACAAACGCACCGAAGCCATGATCGACACCTGTCTGGATGAATTCCGCACAGCTTACAACCAGCGCATGATGAACCGCACCCAACCGTATGACGGCATTCTGCCGTTGCTTCGGCAGCTGAAAAAGGCTGGGGTTTCGGTCGGCGTTCTGTCCAACAAATACGATTTGGCTGCCAAAAGCCTGATCCGGTACTTTTTTGGTGATCTGGTGCAGATCACCTATGGTGAGCGTCCGGATACACCGCGCAAACCCGATCCCACCAGCGCATTGCGGTTGCTGCGCGAACTGGGCGGTGATCCGACAACCACCCTTTATATCGGCGACAGCGCGACTGACATGCAGACCGCGAAAAACGCCGGCCTGTCCGCTGTCGGCGTTACATGGGGATTCCGTTCCGCTGAGGAGTTGACCGCAGCAGGGGCGGACGCACTGGTACACAGCCCCACCGAGCTGCTGCCTCTGTTTGAGCGCGGCCTATTGGCTGTGGATGCCATCTGCAAGGCCTTCACGCAGCGCGGCTTTGGCTTTACTTACTTTCCGACCGCAGCCGACGCACTCACCTACCTGACCGACACCTGCGCCGGCAAATCCGTATCGCTGGGCGGCTCGATGACACTTCAGCAGCTTGGTTTCCCCAAGGCTTTTTCCAATAGCACCGCCGTACACTGGCACTGGGTCAAGTCCGGCGAGTTTTTCCAGACCCCGGATATCTATCTCAGCTCGGCTAACGCGCTGAGCGAGAGCGGTGAGGTCGTCAATATCGACGGCGCGTGCAACCGCGTATCCGGCACATTGTTTGGACCAAAACGCTGTATCTTTGTCTGCGGCATCAACAAACTGTGCCCCGATCTGGCAAGTGCGATCGACCGGGCGCGCAATGTTGCCGCTCCCATGAATGCCAAACGGCTGGAGAAGGAAACCCCTTGCGCGGTCGACGGCAAATGCCACGATTGCCGCAGCCCGGAGCGCATCTGCCGCGCGATGGTCATTCACATGGGACCGCCGCAGCGCATGGAGCGCTGCGAGATCGTGCTGATCGGCGAGCCGCTCGGCTATTGATCTCTCAGCCTGTTTCATCTGTCACAAAACAGCGCGTTTGCTGCAAAAAACGCGCTGTTTTTTTCATATGCAACCGCCGGTTGCGCATTTTCCAGCCAAACACGGTAGCATGCAACCGTGTTTTTCGATAAAATGGCCTCACCAAACAAGGAGGTAACCAAACATGACACTGGGAGAAAAAATCACCGATCTGCGTAAAAAGCGCGGCTTGTCGCAGGAAGAGCTAGCCATCACACTGGGCGTATCGCGGCAAGCGGTCAGCAAGTGGGAACTAGGCGACGCAATGCCCGACACCGATAAGGTCATCGCACTGGCAGACTATTTTGACGTGACGACCGACTGGCTGCTGCGGGATATCCAACCTTCTTCCCCGGGCAGCGAAACCAATCCCATCCCATCCGTTACGGAGATGCTCCGTGGCGCCCCCATATTGCTCAACCTCACCATTGGCGGCAATGTCTTTGGCGCTGCTCTAATGATTTACGACCTGTGGCAACAAACGTATTATCAGATTCCGACTATTCTTGGCCTGTTCGTGCAAATCGGCATGTGCGCTCTCTTTCTTGGGCTGTGCAGCTCCATCCAAACGCAGGATGTCAGTACCGGACGACAGTGGCGCAAGAAGTACTGGCAGTGCAATATTTATGCGCTTGCACTCATGCCCAGCTTCTGGGTGTCCAACATCGCACTCGACATGCTGGCGCAGCGGTTTCCTGTGTCCTCCCTTCTGCTCCTGCCCATGACAGCGATGGTCTATTTTCTCGTATGCCTGCGAATGCATTTCACCACCCGTGAGATGCAATGAAAATTTTTATCTTTTTTCATTTTTCTGCTTGACAGAACAATATGTCTTTGCTATAATAAATATCGCGCTGATGAGTTCGGCGCGATACAAAATGCGGCTGTAGCTCATCTGGTAGAGCGCCACCTTGCCAAGGTGGAGGTAGCGAGTTCGAGCCTCGTCAGCCGCTCCAAAAAAACACCTGTCTCAGACAGGTGCTTTTCTTTTTTGCAATAGGTAATGATTCATAAGTCCAACAAAAAAGCACCGCCAAAAGCGGTGCTTTTTCTTATTCATGCCGCAGCGGCCGTTCCCGTAGTTCGCGCCGATACGTCCCGTCTATCAGCTTGGGCAGCACTTTTTCAAACTGAACGCCATGCATCGGGTCGGTCTGTTGCTCCATCGTATAAGCAATACAATCCTTCACATACTCCCCTGCCAGTTCGCATGCGTCCTCCAACTTTGCGCCATTGAGCAGCTCACTCAGCATGGCCGACGCAAACAGATCGCCGGTGCCCGGATAGTATCGGTCAATCCGGCGATGCAGACTGAGCGCGCCACCGGATTCGGAAAGGCATCCCGAACCGACGCGCCCCTCTGCAAAATCCAATCCCGTCAACACGACCTGCGCACCGTAACGCTCGTGCAGCGCGTGCAGCCATTCCCACGCCTCTTCCACACTGCCCGGCTTACTGTACGGGTCACGGTCGAGCAGGATTGCCGCTTCTGTGGTATTGGGTGTAATGATATCCGCAATCGCACACAGCTCACGCATCCGGGTACACATTTCCGGCGTATAGGTATCATACACCTTGCCGTTATCTCCCATCACCGGATCGATCAAGGTCACGCCGTCTGCTTTTTTGAGGCGTTTTGCCGCCTCACCAACGCTGTCAATCTGATCCGCTGAACCCAGAAAGCCCGCGTAAATCGCCTCAAAGCGCAAGGCCAGCTCCTCATACTGGTCGATTGTTCCCTGCATTGAGTCCGTCAAATCGGTGGTCACCCAGCCGGGGATCGCGGTATGGGTGGAAAACACCGCAGTCGGCAGCGGCACACACTGATGCCCGCCCGCAGAAATCACCGCAATGATAGGCACCAGCGACGACCGGCCAAAGCCCGATAAATCATGCAGCGCCAGAACCTTTTTTTGCATGCCATTCACATCCTTTTTCTGTCCGTGTTCCATCATACGATGAATCCGCGCCCATGTCAATCATTCTTGCTTTCTCCTGCCTGCAATGGTAAAATAATTATATATCTACGCTAACGGTCAAAGGAGTCTTTCCATGCTCAAGCAACGCATTCTTTCCATTATTCTGGTACTCACGCTGATTTTTTCCAGCGCCGGCGCCGTCCAAACCGCGCAAGACGGTATGCGCGGCGTATGGGTTTCAACCATATATAATATTGATTATCCCTCTGCGCAAGGCCTGTCGGTCGATGCACTCAAAAGCGAAGCGGATACCATTCTCGACAATATTGCGGCAATGGGGCTGAATACAGTTTTTCTGCAGGTTCGCCCTTCGGCAGACGCACTCTACCCGTCGGAGGTTTTCCCGTGGAGTCGCTATATCAGCGGTACCGTTGGACAGGCGCCGGACAGCGATTTTGATGTGCTGGCCTACTGGGTCGAAGGCGCACACAGCCGCGGCTTGCAGCTGCACGCTTGGATCAATCCCTACCGCATCACCAAGGACGGCCAAAGCGAGTGGGATGCTCTGCCCGAAAACAGCCCGGCCAAGCAGCATCCGGAATGGGTTGTGGAATACGAAGACAATTATTACTTCAACCCCGGCCTGCCAGCAGTACAGCATCTGGTAGTGGATGGCGCAGCCGAAATTGTGGAAAACTATGATGTAGACGGCATCCACTTGGACGACTATTTCTATCCGGGCACCGATTTTGACGATTCCGCGACTTTTGCCCGCTATGGAAGCGATTTTAGTGACATCGGAGACTGGCGGCGTGACAATGTCAACACCTTGATCGCTTCCCTCGATGAGACACTGCACGAAATCAACCCCGCTTTATCGTTCGGCGTCAGCCCTGCCGGTATCTGGGACAACAAAGCCAATAACCCCAAGGGAAGCGAAACCAACGGCCGCTCTTCCTATCAGGAAATTTATTGCGATTCGGTCGAATGGATCAACAAGGGAACAGTTGACTATATCTGCCCGCAGCTTTACTGGTCTATCGGCTACGAAATCGCTGATTTTGAAATTCTGGTGGACTGGTGGCAGCAGGTAGTCTCCACCAGCGATGTTGCCTTGTACATCGGTATCGGCGCTTACCGTGCAGTAGAAGCGGAACCGGGCGACGTCTGGTATGGTACGGATGAGCTGCAGCGCCAGCTCACTCTGCTGGATGACAGCATTGATATTCAGGGTGAAGTATTTTTCAGCTATTCTTCCCTGCAAAAGGTAGACGGCTGCGCAGCGATGCTGTCCGAGCACTATGCCGCGGGCGAAAGCACCCCAGACACCACACCGGAAACCTCCGTTCAGCAGTCTTCACTGCTTGACTTAGTTTCCCGTTTCATTGCCAGCCTGTTCCATTGATTTTGAGGAGGCGTATTCCCTTGGCAGATCTTCTTTCCCGAGAATATGAAGTCAACTATGGTCATATTGATAACCGTGGCATCGCAAAGCCGTCCTTTCTCTGGCTGATTATGCAGGATGCCGCCACAGTGCACGCAGAATCGCTGCACCTCGCGCAGGACGAGCTCAACATAGTCTGGGTCCTCTCGCGCATGAAAGCGCGTCTGACGCGCCCTCTGCGCCCGTATGAGCGTATCCGATGCGAGACATGGTGTCCCGGCATCCGCGGCGCAAGCTGGTATCGCTGCTTTGCGTTTTTCGCAGACGAACAGCAGATTGGCGATGCGCAGTCGATGTGGGTCACACTCGACCCTGCATCGCACCGCATCCTGCGTCCCAGCGCCTTCCCGGCTGCAGAAAGCTACCTGCACACAGCGCGTGGAACATTATTTGAGCCGCTGCCCAAGCTGTCCTGCGATACTGTGCGGCCGCACCATATCCACACCGTGCAGTATTCCGATCTGGATGTCAACAACCACGTCAACAACGTGCGCATTGTAGAGCTGATTTCAGACGCTCTCGATTTGCAGCGGCAGCCAGGCTTTGTCTCCTCCCTGCAAGTCAACTATACCGCCGAAACCGCTTTCGGTGAGCATCTAGAACTGCTCTGCGGCACAGTAGACGACGCGCGCTATGTACGCGGCGAAACAGATGGAAAAGCGCACTTCGAAGCGCTTGCAACGCTAACGCCATTTGAAACACAGGGGGCATGTGCTCATGACTGAGTCGATCCAGCAAGCAGAACGGGATATCCTTCGTGTGTGTCAGCCACGGCGGATCATTCTGTTTGCAGAAAAACGGACCATGGCCACCGGTAAGCTCAAGGCGTTCAGCCTGTGCGTGATCGCACCAAACGGCTCCGATTGCCGTCATCTGCGCACGCAGCTGCATCTGGCGCTTTCCGCCGATGTCCCGGTCAATTTAAGCGTCTACACCGCCGATGAATGGGATGACCTGCTGGAGGATGAAACCTCCTATGCCGCATGGATCGCCCGGAAAGGGCAGGTGATTTATGAGCAGGAAACGTAAAGGCGCATCCGACAGCCATTTCTATTACAAATGGCTGGATAAGGCGTTATGCGACCTGCAATGCGCGCGGCTGCTGCTAACCTATGGCGGGGATCATTACAACATCGCGTTTCACTGTCAGCAGGCAATTGAAAAGGCGCTCAAGGGCTATTTGCTATTCCGTACCGGCCGGCACTTTGATGGCCATAACCTGACCTATCTCTGCCGTCAGGCCATCCAGCAGGATGCCGATGCATTCTCGGAATATTTGGATGAAAGCGCTGCGCTCAATGACCTGTATATCGAAACGCGATACCCAACTGATCTTCCATTTGAGATCGACGAAATGGAGATACGACGTTATCTGGATATGGCGGAACGCATGTTTGCAGCCATCCGGCGAGAATTATATGCCACTGGCAGACCGCATTGCATTGAATAAACAAAAAAACTGCTGCAACATGATGTTGCAGCAGTTTTTTACGTATACCAAAGGATCAAGCGCTCTCGTTTTCGTTATGTGCTTTCGCCGCAAGGCCGTGGCGGATGGGCTTCCACTCCACCTTGCCGACCAGCGCAGCCAGCGAAATCGGAATATAAGTCAGCATAAACAGCGGGAAGGTAAACACATAAAGGATCTTTTTCCAAACGCTTCCCTTTATCTGCTTCCACTCGGCCGCCATAGTGAATGCGCCAAACAGAAACAGGCTGAACGAAATACCCTTGATCGTGGTGAGAACAATCCGGCCTAACATACGCAGCACCCGGTATGTAATGAATGCCGGCTGCGACAGGCTGCTCAGACACGCAAACAAAGCCAAACCCAGCACACCAATCGTCACCAGATTGCAAGGAGCAACCGTCATCAGCATATCATAGCAAGACATGCCTTTTCTGCCGCCGCGCAGGCAACCACGCAGCAGTGGGGCCGTGTATTTCGCATCTACCTGATAGAAGCCTTTGCTCCAGCGCAAACGCTGATCCCACGACTGGCGGAACTCAACCGGCTGCTCATCATAGATGATTGCAGTACCGCAATAACCGATCTTTCGGCCACGTGCCGCACAGGCGATGGAAAACTCAATGTCCTCGGTCAGCAGATGATAGGGCCAACCACCCTCTTCGCGGATCACGTCCGCCGCAACCAGAAAACCCGTACCGGAAACAGCACAGTTAACACCCAACTGGGTACGCGGGCGGTTGAGGAAACGCGCCTCGCGCAGGAACCACAGCGCATAGCCTGCGGAAATCCAGTTATCGCAGAAGTTTTTAGAATTCCGGTAGCTGGTAAGCGCAGTATACTCACCGGTATCGAACATTTTGTTCATCTCACGCACAAACTGTGGGTCTACCAGATTATCTGCGTCAAATACGAAAAAGCCATCATAGGTCTTGTCGCCATAATCATCAAAAATATGGTGGAACAGATAGTCCAGCGCATATCCCTTACCGACCTGCACCTTATTAAAGCGTTCATATACGATCGCCCCCGCCTTGCGGGCAACCTCCGCCGTGTTGTCCGTGCAGTTATCCGCAATGACGAACACATCCAATAGTTCTGACGGATAATCTTGCTGCTTTAGCGTTTTGATCAAATCACCGATTACGCCCGCTTCATTGCGCGCCGCAATGATCGCTGCATACCGGTGCAATGTTGCATCCTGCTTTCCCTGACGGCCTTTTCCAATCAAGCCGACCGCCAGATATACGATTTGATACGCATAGGCCGCTGTAAAAAATACAAATAAAACAAATTGCAGACTCTCTAAAAACCGAAGCATAAAAATCCTTCGCTCCTTCATGTTTGTCCGAAAATTTTCATCCCGTTTTTTCCTTGTAATATCATAGCACTATTCTCGGCTAATGCAACCATTTTTTATGCTTTTTCACCCGTTTCCAATCATTTTTCTCTGTTCGCACAAAAAGTCAGCGATTTTTTCTGCAATTTTCATCACTGTTTTTTGTCACATTTTATCGTTGCGCTGATCGAAGTATAGCACAGCGCCCGCTCCATTTCCGAAAGAAATTATGAAGATCAAAAAATATTTGCTCTTTTGTCACACAACCCAGCATTCAATCGTTATCGTAGTGAAAGGGGATGATCCGGATGCCCGTCTGGCAGGACGCAGCGGATGCAGCAACCTTCGTTCGTTTATACTCCGGCATGATCCTGCGTCTATGCTTTACGTATTCGCTCGGCCGGGCGGACGCACAGGACGTATGCCAGAATATTTTCCTGAAGCTGCTGCAAATCGACCGAAAATTTGATACCGAGGGTGAAACGCGCGCTTTCATCCTCCGCATGGCGATCAACGAGTGCAAGGACCTTCTCAAGAGCGGCTGGCGCCGCCGTTCTGTACCATTGGACGAATTGATCGAACGCGAAGTTCCCTTTCTTCCCGCAGAGGATTCCGGCGTGCTAACCGCGGTACAGCGCCTGCCGGTCAAATACCGTGAGGCCATCTATCTCTATTATTATGAAGGCTACAACGCCGAAGAAATCGCAGCAATGGTCGGGGCAAAACCCGCCGCTGTTCGGCAGCGGCTTGCCCGCGCCCGCGCCAAACTCAAACAAGAACTGGAGGGCAGCGAATATGAGACAGTATAAGGACGCGCTCGATGCGCTGCGCTTTACCGAGGAGGAACAGACTATGCTGATACAAAAACTAACTCAGGCAGCACAAACCGCTCCCAAGCCAAAAAAACGCCGACATCCGCGCAAGGTTTTCTGCGTTGCAGCCGCAGCCGCCTGTGTGCTGGCGTTTACCGCTGCGGCAGGCGCAGTCGTTGGCTTTTTCGCCGACCCAGATGCCGGCCGCGCACGCCTTGCCAAATTTTTTGGAGCCTCTGTCAACGATGTTGAAACCACCACTGGATTTGTCGCCAGCGGCGCCAGTGTCACCGACCACGGCGTGACCATCTCGCTTGACGGCATGTACTCCGACGAGCAGACTGTTTACGCAATCTTCTCCGCTATGAAAACGGATGGCACACCATTCCTCGACATCCAAGAACAACCGAACGCCGCCTTCCTGACGTTTGAAGAGGTCGAGTTCTTTGTCGACGGACAGCAAATTACCGGCAGCTGGGGACCATACCATGACACCGATATGAGGCAATTCTTCTATCAAATTGAAATAGATATGAGCAGTGTCGACCAGTGGGAGGGTAAAACAGCCCGCTTCACCTTCTCTAATATTCTCAACTATATGACAGACGGCAGCTACACCGGGCCGGACCAGACGCTTGTCAAGGGCGATTGGGTTATTGAGGTGCCGCTGGAAAGCACCGATACTGCAACATACGCGCAGGCGGGTCAGGTCATCCCCTATGGCAACCTGAACGTCACGATTGACAGCATCGCGTTCACGCCAGCTTTTTACCATCTGGAATGGCACTTCGATAAGGAAATGACCTTTGACGATGATATGAATCTGTATTTGGACGGCGTGCCGGACGAATACGACAACGAATATTACACCGAAGGCGGTTCCCCCATCCTGACACTCAAGGACGGCACAACCTACGATCTGTGGCAGATCGGCCACGCAAACAGCGGCCTGCTTGCCGAAGTCATCCCGCTGGAGGAAATGGAATCCATCACAATCTTCGGCCAAACCATCCCCCTCATATGGGAAAAGTAATGCACAAAAGGAGCGCGTACATACGCGCCCTTTTTATTGTTCGAAAAACAAAAGCGCCGCAAACGCGGCGCCGGAATCTCAATCCAGATTCTTCTTTTTGAGCATGAACCACGCGAAAAAGCACGCGGCAACCGAGATCAGCAGCGGAATCCACCAGACAAAATCGCCCGGTAAGCCGCCGCCTTCGATATTCATGCCGTAAAAACCAAAGATGATATTGGGAATCGTCATGATGATGGTCAACACCGTGAGCACCTTCATGATGATATTCAGGTTGTTGGATACAACCGATGCATATGCGTCCATCGTACCGGACAGAATGCTCGAGTAAATTCCGGCCATCTCAATGGCCTGGCGGATCTCGATCAGCGCATCCTCCAGAATGTCGCGATCGTCCTCATACAGCTTGAGTACGCGCCCGCGCAGTACCTTTTCCATCGTCACTTCATTCCCCTTGAGCGATGCAGAGAAGTAAACGAGCGATTTGGATAAGCCGAGCAGCTGGATCAGCTCTTCGTTTTTAAGCGAATCATACAACCGCTTTTCGATACGGGTAAAGTCGCGCTCGATCATACGCAGGTTTTTCAGGAAGCGTCCTGCCACACGCAGTAGGATCTGAAATACAAACCGTGTACGCAGCGCCGTGTGTACGCCCTTGACCGCACCCTCTGCAATTGACCGCAGGATAATGCTGTCCTCCAAGCAGACCGTAATGACCGCGTTCTGTGCCACCACAATGCCCATTGGCAGCGTGCTGAACATCTGACCGCCGTCCTCCACCGAGTTTTTCTCCACCATCGGGATGTCGACGATCATCAACAGCTGATCGTCCTCGGTTTCGACACGTGAGCTTTCCTCTGGGTCTAGTGCCGCACGAATGAATTCCTCTTCCACATGCGCTGCACGAGCGATCTCCTCCAGTTCATCCGAACTGGGATGCACCATATTCACCCAACAGCCTTCAGCAAAGCCAGCAATTTCCGTGATTCTCCCGTCAACAGTCTTGTAAAATTCTACCATATCTTACCGCCTTTCCGCGGCTTCACATAGCTGTGCCACCGCGAGTTCTTTTTATCTTTTTACTTCGAGGGTCTGCACTCACGGTGATCACACTCCTTTTTACAAGAATTTTACAAGGTCCTTTCAGACCAAAACAGCCCTTTGCAGGGCTGTTTTTAAGGGACGCTATTTTCAGCTGTATTTAGCGATGGTCCTTATCAAAAATACGCATCAGTACATCGAACGCCGCGTCATCCGAACCCAGATCGCTGGATTTGGACTGCGTGGAAGCAGGCTTCTCCTCTGCTGCCGCAGTGGACGCCTCGGTAAACAAACCGGAGCCGGAAGCCTGTTCGGGCTGCTTGCCATCCATATTCATTTTTGCAGAATTCGGGATGTTGTCAAAGCCGGTCGCAATAACTACAACGCGGATCTCGTCGTCCATGGTATCGTCAATGAACGCACCGAAGATGATATGTGCATCCGGATGCGCCGCCTGCTGCACCATAGTAGCCGCCGTCTCGACTTCATCCAGACCGATATCGTCCGAGCCAATAACAGAAACGATAACGCCGTGCGCCATATCAATCGAGGTTTCCAGCAGCGGGCTGGAAATCGCCATGCGAGCCGCTTCGGCCGCCTTATCTTTCCCAGCAGCGCGGCCGGTACCGATATGTGCATAACCTGCGTCCTTCATGACCGAGGTAACATCGGCGAAGTCTAGGTTAATGAAGCCCGGAACAGTGATCAGCTCAGAAATGTTTGCTACCGCCTGACGGAGCACGCCGTCCGCGATTTCAAATGCATTCTTGAAAGTGATCTTCTGCTCGGATACGTACTTGAGTCGCTCGTTCGGGATGATAACCAGCGAGTCCACATTTTTGTTCAGCTCATCAATGCCGCCCAAGGCCTGCTCCAAACGCTTCTTTCCCTCAAACGCGAACGGACGGGTTACAACACCAACCGTCAGGATTCCCATTTCGCGAGCGATCTGCGCAACCACCGGCGCTGCGCCGGTGCCAGTGCCGCCGCCCATGCCGGCAGTGATAAAGACCATATGTGTATTGGCAAGCGCCGCAGCGATCTGCTCCTTGCTTTCTTCCGCCGCCTTGCGGCCAATCTCCGGGTTTGCGCCCGCGCCCTGTCCTTTCGTCAGCTTCTCGCCGATCTGGATCTTGGTACCAGCCTGAGAATAGTTCAGCGCCTGCATATCCGTGTTGACCGAAACAAACTCAACACCCTGCACACCACTTTCGACCATGCGGTTAACCGCGTTGCCGCCGCCACCGCCTACGCCGATTACTTTAATGTTCACTACATTATCCAAGCCCTGTTCAAACTCGAAACCCATTATTGCCATCCTCCGTTTTATGATAAAGAATCGTTCAGATTATCTTATACGTTCTTTTATGCAGACGCCGCCTATCACAAGCGAGCTGTCCCTATTGTTTTAATTTTACCTCTAATTGTTCCATTTTGCAACAGAAATTAGTGAATTACTCAAAAAAAACTGAAAGTTTTCTGTATCTTTCCACCAAATTTATGCCAAATGCCCCTGCAAATCCATGTTGTTCAAGGTATTCCGGCCTTCTTTTGTCCTTTTTTCCTCCCTTTTCCTCATGCATCCCCATCGGCGTCCGCTTCGTCCGCCGCATTGTCTTCCTCTTCGCTTCCATCGTCCAAGCCCTGTGTTTCGTCCCCACTTCCTTCGGACAAATCAGAAGATTGAGAATCTCCGTCTTCTGTCTGCTGCGCGGTATCTTCTGTCGTAGTATTCGGAACCGTGGGAGATGAAGCCAATCCCAGACCGGCTTTTTCAATATTTTCCACGGTATCCGGCACATAATGCAAGCGGTTTTGCGAATCCCAGTATAGTTGTCCGATATCAGACGGCGACAACCGATCCTCGATCACCGTTTGCGCAAAGCGCAGATAATACGCCAAATTATCCACCGAATCCACCCGGATATCAAACCGCTTCTGATATCCGATATGGATATCACGCAGATCAGACAAATTGATAAAGGAAAGCTCATCAAGCATGCCGGCCGCATCCATCGTTTGCAAGATGGTCAGCAGCTCATCTGCCGACTCGCTCGATTCGCTTGACAGAATCTTGCCGAGCGGAACATCAGACAAGGTCATACCTGTGATAATCGGCAGGCCATTATTGGTCGCGCTTTGTTCCAGCGCCTTGCCCTCCTTGCTGAGCAGGAGATATCCGCCGTCCGACGCAACGGCAACAGATGCCGTGCATTCCGTCACCGTGACCACCAAAGCATTGGGTAAATGCCGTCGAATCTGTACCGTTTGCAGATACGGGAACTTTTCCAACATCGCATCACAAACTTTTACCTTATTCCACAAATAGAGGTTGTCCCCTTGCTTGACATCCATGCCCGCAACGATCTCTTCTGCGCGGTATTTCTGCGCCCCCTCCACCGTGATGGTATCCACCTTAAAAAAAACCGTCAGCGCCAATATCGCCGCCGCCAGCAAAATCCCGAGAAACAGGATGCGCCCAATCGTATGGAAAAAGCGCTGCCGCCGGCTGGCACGCCGGCGCATCTTCTCGGGCGTTTTCTGTCTTCGCTTTCTGCGTCTCATGTTGGCGCCCCTTCGTTTCTTTATTTCCCGTGGTGCTCGATCGCCCACAGGATCTCACGATAAATCTTTTCGCTTGCGTCATGCGCAGCCAGACTGGTAGCGGCCTGCCCCATTTGTTGCAGTCGGCTGCGGTCTGCCAGCATCAGCTGCATCTCTTCGTACAGCTTTTGCGGCGACGCATCCTTTTCCAGCAGCACACGGCATCCGCCCGCTTTTTCCAGCGCGCGCGCATTCTTTTCCTGATGGTTTTCCGCCACAAATGGAGACGGCACCAGAAGCGCTGGCCGACCCAGCATGCACAGCTCACCCATCGTCGCCGCGCCTGCGCGACAAACGACCAGATCTGCCGCAGCAAGCCGGTCCGCCATATCATAAATATATTCTGTCACTTCAATATTAGGGTGCTGTTCCAAATCTGCACCCTGCTCTTTCGCCATGCGCGGCAGCCACTCGCGTGCCGCGGCACCTGTAGCATGCACATGGTGATACGGCACATTATTTTTACACTCCAGCGCAATCGTGCCTGCCATATGTTCGTTCATATACTTTGCGCCCATCGAGCCCCAGAAGGAAACCACCAATTGATCCTGCTCTGTCAAGCCAAAACGGGCGCGCGCTTTTGCGCGGTCCGCCGCGAGGATTTCCCCACGCACCGGCGCACCGGTCAGCACGATTTTCTCTCCGCCGCCCAAGATTTCCTTTGCCTGCTCAAAGCAGACCAGCACACGATCCGCTTTTTTGGAGAGCATCTTAGTCACCTTGCCGGGCAGTGCGTTTACTTCCAGCAGCACCGTAGGAATCCCCATCTGCTGCGCAGCCCGCACCACGGCAAACGATGCATAGCCGCCGCAGCCGATGACACAGTCCGGCCGTGCCTGACGCAACAGCTTTTTTGCCTTGCTAACAGCCGATACTGCCAGCTTTGCCGCCTTTACATTATGCGCCAACCCCTTCGGGCTGAGCGAACGCGACATACCGATGATCTCGATCGCATCCAACGGATAGCCTTCGCGCGGCACCAGCTTATTCTCAATCCCGCGTGCCGAACCCGCAAAACGCACCACCGTATCCGGATGCTTATGTTCAAAATAGCGCGCAATCGCCAGCCCGGGCGTCACATGACCGCCCGTACCGCCGCCGGTGATATACAGTCTCAAGTGAGTTCCCCCTTTTTCGAAAGCCCGATGCAGATCGCACAGGCCTATTTCTCCTCATTCTTCCGCGCGGGTTTCCACACGCGCATAGCGGGAGATATTGAGCAGTATACCCATTTCTCCCATCTGCATCAGCAGCGCCGTACCACCGTAACTGAAAAACGGCAGGCTCGCACCGGTAACCGGGATGATACCCGTGATAACGAACAGATTCATCAGTGTTTGGATCGCCAGCTTCGCCGTAATACCGGTTGCCAGCAAACAGCTGAACTTATCGGGCGCTGCCCGCGCAATACGAAAACCACGGAAAATCAGATAGGCAAACAGCAGCAAAACCAACAATGCGCCCACCAGTCCCATTTCCTCACACCAGGAAGAGAAAATAAAGTCATTCTGCGGTTCTGGCAGATACAGATGCTTCTGCATGCCCTTGCCCAGACCGCGGCCCAGCAGTCCGCCTGAGCCGATGGCAATCTGGCTCATCGCACCCTGCCAGCCCTCGCCCTGCATGTTGGAAAACGGGTCCAGCCAAACGGAAAAGCGTTCCTGTACATGTTCAAAAGCGAAATAAAATACAGTCAAAATGCCCGCTGCCGCTACAAAAATCGGGCCAAAATACCACAGACGCATGCCGCCTGCAACCAGAATCACCACGCCCAGACCGCAAATAATCATCATGGCCGAGGTATGTGGTTCAAGGAACAGCAGCACGATATAGGCTGCCAAAAGGAAGCCATACGGCTTAATCAAGCCCTTAAAGGTTCGTATGCCCTGCGTATCGCGCGCAATCCAATAAGAAAAGCAAATAATAACTGTGATTTTTGCCAGCTCAGACGGCTGAAAGCCAAACAGCCAGCGCTGCGCGCCCTTGGATGCCGTGCCAAGCGGTGTAATAACCAAAACCAGCAGGATGAGCGATAAGATCATCAATTCCTTATGAAATCGCGCATACAGCTTATAATTGATCTTGGAAATCACAATCATTGCAACGACACCTGCCGCCGCATTGATACCCTGACGGGAGATAAAATAGGTTGCGCTGCCTTGATAAAACAGCGCGTTGGAATAGCTTGCGGAAAACAGTGCAATCAGGCCGATCACCAGCAGCATCAGCACAGAGCCAAACACACCTACATCCCACACGTGTGCGCGCGCTCGCGCGCGTGCATGTGTCCGTGCAGGAGGCTTTGTATGCGTTCGCATCATAGCTGCATCGCGCGGTACGGGCGCACGATCCGGCCGAAGCGCCGGGCGGGTTGTGGTGACCCGCCGTCGTGGATCCGGTCGGCGCGGCGAACGCGCCTGTCTGGTTGTTGAAGCCATGAGGACACCTCCGAAGGGTTAAGAATTAGGGCAGCACCGGAGCCAGTGCCACAAAGTAAGCCAGCAGGCAGAGCAATACCGTGATGCCTGAGAAGGTCAGCACGATTTTTTTCTCGCCCCAGCCGCACATCTCAAAATGATGATGGATCGGCGCCATTTTGAACAGGCGCTTACCATGCGTAGCCTTAAAATAGGTCACCTGAAGAATGACCGACAATGTTTCAATAATGTAGATCAAACCGACAATCAGCAGAATGAGCGGCATATCGCACGCGAATGCCAGACCGGCCACCGCGCCGCCGAGGAACAGGGAACCCGTATCGCCCATAAAGACTTTTGCGGGGTTAAAATTATAGATCAAAAATGCCGCAAGACCGCCTGCCAGCGCCGCCGCGAAGATCACAACGCCTGCATCGCCGCGCGCAATGCCGACAAAGACAAAGAACAGCGCTACCGGCAGCGTGACACCAGCCGCAAGGCCATCGATACCGTCAGTCAGGTTAACCGCATTATCCGCACCCACAATGACAAATGCTGCGAAAATAATGTACAGCGGCCATGGCCAGAAGAAAACAATATCGGTAAACGGAATCCACAGGCGCGGCGCACTGTCTGCTCCCAGGAAAAGCACCAGAATGAATGCACCCGCCACAAGAATCTGAAGCACCAGCTTCTGCTTGGGTGTGAGGCCCGCGTTTTCTTTCTTGCGGATCTTTGCATAGTCATCGACCATGCCGACCGCACCATATGCCACAGCAAGGCCAAGCACCGCCAGCGAGGACATGCAGATCTCTCCTGCAAAGCTGTTGCCTGCCGCCACTGCGACGGCAATACCAATGATGAACATAAAGCCGCCCATCGTCGGAATATTCTGCTTATTCATATGCCATTTCGGCCCAATCTCAAGGATTTTCTGACCGAACTTCATTTTGCGCAGATACCGGATCACAGCAGGCCCGATCGCTGCGGTCAGCACAAACGCAACCGCACAGACAATCAATGCCGTATAAAGATTTGCTGGTGTCATTCTTCCACGTCCTCCCCTAAGAACATCGCAAGCGCGCGCTCCATCTGCATGCCGCGGCTGCCCTTAAACAATAGGGCGTCTCCCTTTGCTGCGTCCTGCCGCAGCGCCGCGACCAATTCGGTCTGGTCATCAAACGCAAACGCCTGCTCCATTCCATTTTCTTTTGCCCCTGCGACCATCGCCTTGGCGTCCGGCCCGTAGGCATACAAGGCATCCGCATACTTCGCCGCCGCACGGCCTGCTCTGCGGTGCCCCTCCTCTGCATAATCACCCAGCTCGAGCATCGAACCGAGCACCGCAAAACGGCGACCATCCGGTGCCATCGTCCCCAGCACCGCCAGTGTTGCTTCCATGGCATCTGGGCTGGCATTGTAGCAGTCGGCGTAAATCTGATAGCCGTCCTGCTCGTAAATGTTCTGCCGCATGCCGCTCGCCTCATACGACGCGAGGCCCTGCGCAATCTGCTCGGGTATTTCGCCCAGCAACAGACCCACCGCTGCCGCAGCCAAAGCATTGAGCACATTGTGCGCGCCCGGCACAGCAAGCTTTGCGGAAAAACACTCGCCGCAAGCCAAAGCCACTTCGGGCAGTTTGTTGTTTATGATATCAAATGTACCGTCTGTATGCAAGCATGCTGTCAAATCGCATGCCGGATTTTCAATGCCATAGGTGACCACCCGGCACCCCAAACGCTCGCGTTTCTCCCACAAAAGCGGCTCGTCGCCGCACAATACCGCGCAGCCGCCCGGCTGGAGACCTTCCAAAATCTCGAGCTTTGCCTTACAAATGCCCTCGCGCGAACCAAGAAACTCGATATGTGAAGTACCGATATTGGTGATGACCGCGATATTCGGCTGTGCTGCCGCCGTCATGCGCGACAACTCACCAAAGTGGTTCATACCCATCTCAGCGACCATGACCTCGGTATCCCGCGTCAGACGAAACAGGGTCAGCGGTAAGCCGATTTCATTATTCAGGTTGCCTTCGGTCTTTTGCGCACGCAATCCCTGCGACAGCACCGCGTACAGCAATTCTTTCGTGGTAGTCTTGCCCACCGAACCGGTCACGCCAACCACCTTGCCGCCGCACAAACGACGGTAGCCGCCCGCTAAATCGAGCAGCGCCTGCGAGGTGTTTTCCACATATAACGTCGGCACCGGATATTCCTCGTTCTGTCGGTGGGATACCACCGCAGCCGCTCCGTTCCCAATCGCCTTATCAATAAAGTCGTGCGCGTCGAACCGCTCCCCCTTGATCGGCAGGAATAGCGCATCAGACGGAATCTGACGGGAGTCGGTGGAAACGGCTGTGAAAGCCGCCTCACCCGCTGCTGTTCCTCCGGTCCACTCCGCCGCCTGCGCCAGCGTAAATCGTTCCATGCACTCGCTCCCCCAATGTTTTTGAATTTGCGCCAAGTCCGCGCTTTTCCCTATCCTTTATTGTCAAAGAACGACGCAACAATCTCGCGTTCGTCCATATGATGCTTGACATGATTGATCTCCTGATAGGTTTCATGTCCCTTGCCCATCAGCACGATCACATCATCCTTTTTCGCATGCGCCAGCGCCCAGTGGATGGCTTCCGGACGGTCCACGATTACCTCCATCGGTGTTTTCGTGCCCTGCATACCCTCCAGAATGTCGTCGATGATCGCTTTCGGGTCCTCTGTACGCGGGTTGTCACTGGTGACAACGCAGAAATCTGCCAAGTCCGCCGCAATTTCCCCCATCTTCGGGCGCTTGGTACGGTCGCGGTCACCGCCGCAGCCGAACAGCGCGATCACACGCCCCTTCGCAAAGCCGCGCACGGCGCGCAGCACATTTTCTACACCGTCCGGCGTATGGGCATAGTCGATCAGCACGGTATAATCCGTATCGGTCGGAACGACCTCCACACGGCCCTTCACCCCCGTCGCCGTCGCCAGCGAACGCGCCGCATCTGCGAGCGGCATGCCGGTTTGCAGCACCATACCCAGTGCCGCAAGCGCATTTTCGACCGAGAAATGCCCCGGAATCGGCAGCTTGACGCGCGCAAGCTCGCCTTTTGTCGTCGCAACGAATTCCACACCGTCCGCATGCAAGCGAATATTTTTTGCCGTCAAGTCCGCTGCATCTTTCTCGCACGAGAACGTCATGCACGGGCACTTCGCGTCCGCCAGCATCGCCTGCGCCGCGTCGTCATCCAGATTGATAACGCCTTTTTTGCTGATGGCAAACAGCATAGCCTTTGCCTTGCGGTACTCTTCCATCGTCTTATGAAAATCCAGATGATCCTGCGTCAGGTTGGTGAACGCACCAACCGCAAAGGGAATGCCATATACCCGGTCCAGCACGAGCGAATGCGAGGATACCTCCATAATCACGTGCGTGCAGCCCGCATCGCGCATCCGCGCGAACAGTGCGTGCAGCTCATAGCTTTCGGGGGTAGTGCGCTCGGTTTCGATCACTTCGTCGCCAATCAGGTTTTGGTTCGTGCCAATCAAACCAACCTTGTGTCCCGCATCCTCCAGCATGTGCTTCACCAAATAGGTGGTCGTCGTCTTGCCATTGGTGCCGGTCACACCCAGCATCACCATGCTGTCTGCTGGATGGCCGAAGCGGTTTGCCGCGATTTCGGCCAGCGCCTGACGGGCATTTTCGACCACAACTGCCGGTACGCCTGCAGGTGCTTCTTCACACACCACCGCAACTGCACCCTGCTCGAGCGCCTTGCTGATATATTGATGTCCGTCTGTTGCAAAACCGCGGATGGCGACAAACAGGTCGCCCGCCTGCACAGCACGCGAATCATATCGCACCTCACGGATTTCCAAATCATCTGCCGCCGTGCTGCTTTTCACCGCAACTCCGCGGAGCAGTTCCTGTAATTTCATCTTTTTCCTCCTATCGGTCGTTGACGTTCGTGGTATCCGAGAATTCAACCGTTACCACCGCGCCGATATTCACCTTTGTGCCGGATGCTGGGCTCTGTCTACTTACTGTCGTGTTGCCCGTAACCTGAGAGGAGGCAACGCCCTTCTGTTTCAGATACAGCCCATATTCTTCCAATGTACTACGACATTGATCCGGTGTCAAGCCCGTCAGATCGGGTACCGTGATCTGCTCGGTCGGTTTGCTCGCGCCCATATACAGAATCACCTTACCGCTTGCCGGGATGC
Organism: uncultured Agathobaculum sp.; assembly: GCF_944380975.1. Lineage (GTDB taxonomy): Bacteria > Bacillota > Clostridia > Oscillospirales > Butyricicoccaceae > Agathobaculum. The sequence goes on from NZ_CALWJK010000012.1 coordinate 23,250, forward strand.
GCACACCGCCCGACGGCACCTGATCGGTGACTGTATCGCCGTCGCCGACCACACGGTATTCGAAGCCTGCCTGCTCCAACGCACTTGCAGCCTCTTCTTCTGTCGAACCGATCACGCTAGGTACGGTCAGCTCGCGGCGGTCGTTCTCTTCATCCGAGTAAACCGGCGTTACACCGATATACGGCAGCACATCTTCCATGATGCGGGCCACGACCGGCGCCGCGATGGCACCGCCGCCGTGAGGCGCCGACTCCGGCAAATCGTTGATAGCAACGAGTACAGCAATCTGCGGATCGTCCATCGGTGCGACACCAATGAAGGATGCGGTATAGCGATCCTCTTTGTCAATCACATTGCCTTCGTCATCATATTCCGGCAAAATCTCCGAGGTCGCGGTTTTACCACCGATACGATAACCGGATACATAGGCGTTTTTGCCCGTGCCGCCGGATACGACCGCTTCCATTGCCTCACGCATATAGGCGGAGGTTTCCTCCGAAATCACCTGACGGATGACATTGGTTTCGGTCGTGGATTTGACCGAACCATCCGAGCCAAGAATTTCCTTAACTACATACGGCTGCTTGAGTTTCCCATCGTCCACGATCGCGCAAACCATATTCAGCTCCTGCAACGGAGTGACGGTAAAACGCTGACCAAACGATGCTGTTGCAAGGGATACTTCATTCCATTCGCTGCTTACATTCACATCATGGAACTGGCCCTTGCTTTCGCTGGGCAGATCAATGCCAGTCGGTTCTGTCAGACCGAAAGCCTTGTAAAACTCATAGAAACGGTCCTTGCCGGTTTTTGCGACAATTTGCATCATTGCCACGTTGCAGGAATTCATCAGCGCTTCGGTCAACGTCTGCGTGCCGTGACCACTAGTGTTCGAACACTGAATCGGCTTAGACCAGTCGCCGACCATCATCGAGCCGCTGCAATAATAAGTGTCCTCTTCGTGCACTAAACCAAGCTCATAAGCAGTTGCCACATTCATCAGCTTGAAGGTAGAGCCTGGCTCATAGTTATCCGTTACTACCGGATTATACCACATTTTATAAAGCAGCTTGGAACGAATTTCGGTTAATTTGTCGACCAACTCATCATTTTCCTGCACACTCTCCGGCAGATTAGCAAGCCCGCCTTCTTGATAATACTTGTCACTGATTTCTGCCGTCACGCCGGCCTCTGCCAAGGCAGCCTGCACATTGGTTTTCAGCTCCTCGATGTATCGCTCATCCGTGATCATATAGGAGTTGTTCGGGTCATAGTCCGGCATAGACGCCATCGCCAGCACTTCACCGGTCTTAACATTCATCACGATACCGGATACACCGTCGCGCGCCTCCGGATTATCTGCCAGCGCGGTTTCCAGATGCTTTTCCAAAAAGTTCTGGATATCACTGTCAATGGTCAATACCAGCGAATCGCCGTCCTGCGCGGGAATGTATTGCTCGGTATCCGGCGTCATATCCTTATTCTGCGCATTTTGCACACGCACGATACGCCCAGCCGTACCGGAAAGCACATCGTTATACTGTGCTTCCAGACCATATGCACCGCTGTTATCGCTGCCGACATAACCAAGCACTGCCGAAAGGAAGGCGCCCTGCTGATAGTACCGCTTCGTATCCGGCTCGGAATACACACCTGTGCAGCCCGCCTGTTCCAGCTTCTCATACAGCTCTTTAGAAACGTCTTTATCCACCTTTTGTGCAATGATCTCATACTCAGAATCGGTTTTCTGAATTTTCTGCAGCACCGTATCGTAATCCAGGCTCAGTTCGTCCGCCAAAATCTGCGCCAACGTCTGCTGTTGTGCCTGTGCAGACTTACCGTCGTTTACCTTTGTCTCGTCTACCACGCCTTTTGGTGAAACAACAATACGCTCCACCTCAGCCGATTCCGCCAAAACCTGCATGTTGGCGTCATAAATTTTGCCGCGGTTCGGGGTAATAAACGTATCGCGCGTTTGCAGGGACGCTGCCTGCTGCACATAAAAATCATGGTTGAATACCTGCATATACAACAGACGTATTCCCACCAGTCCAAATCCAAACACCACAAACGCCAAGGTCATTACACCGATTCGCGCACGCATTTGATTGTTCGGTCCCTTTGCTGCCATGGTATTTCCTTTCCTCCGTAATCCCGTTATAAAAAGCGTAAGGAGTCAGAAGTTTCCACCTCTCACTCCCCTGTACGCATCCTATTCATTTACTCACCGAATATATTCCACAATCGCAGAAAAGCTGCGCGCCAAACCGGCAAACAGCGATCCAAGCGATACGCCGCTATCCGCTACCGTCACGGTATCCGGGTTGGTCAGTTCCACATATTCAATCTGGGAGTTATCCATCTTGACCATCCCCAGATTGTTCACCGCATATTCCTCTACCTCATCCAAATTCACGCTGTTGATCTGCTTGGTCGTCAGCGACACATTTTCCGCCGCCAGTTCGTTGAGCGTATCATTCTGTTCGCCAACCTCGGCGCTCAGCTGCGTCAGCTGCATCTGGCAAAACAAGATGTACGCTGCGGCAATCGCCACGACCACAAAGCATCCCAGCAAGCTGGGTCTTACACGCGCTTTCTTACGCCGACGCGGTGTAGGCGCTACGCGCAAATTGCGTTTCTGCTCCTGTGGCACCGGAAAACGTTCTTCATATTGTTCATAGGCCACGCTTTCCCTGCTGGCAGTCATCATTGCATTTCCTTTCTCCTGCGGTTGCTATTCATATCTTTTCGCATACGCGCAGCTTGGCGCTGCGTGCTCTGGGATTTTCTCCGATCTCTCTTTCATCCGGAAGGATGGGCTTACGCGGAGTAAGCCGCACTTTCGGTTTTTTCCCGCACACACAAACCGGAAACTCTTTCGGGCAGGTACATCCCTGCGCTGCTTGTTGAAACGCCGCTTTTACAATACGGTCCTCCAAGCTATGGAACGTGATCACCGCAAGCCGTCCGCCCGGATTGAGGCAATCAATCGCTTTGTCCATTGCTTCCCGCACCGCACCCAGTTCATCGTTTACCGCAATACGAATCGCCTGAAAGCTGCGTTTTGCCGGATGTTGTTTTTCACGCTTTGCCTTGCCCGGCATCGCGCCTTTGATCACGTCGACCAATTCCAACGTGGTTTCAATCGGTTTTTTCGCGCGTTCACGTTCAATTGCCGCAGCAATCAGCGGCGCATATCGCTCTTCGCCATATTCGAACAGGATCCGCCGGATCTCCTCCCGGCTCCATCCATTTACCACCTCAAAAGCAGTCAGCTTCTGCGTCCGGTCCATGCGCATATCCAGCGGCGCATCCTGCATATAGGAAAAGCCGCGCTCCGCATGATCGAGCTGCGGGGAGGAAACCCCCAAGTCAAACAGGATGCCGTCTGCTCCCGGAAGCCCGAGCGATTCGAGCACATGGTCGATTTCCCGAAAATCACTTTTGACCGTCGTTACCCGCTGCCACACATCGTGCAGTCGGGTTTTGGCATTTTCCAATGCTTCATCGTCGCGGTCAATGCAAATCAAACGTCCGCTATCATGCAAACGCTCCGCAATGCGGAGCGAATGTCCGGCGCCGCCGGTCGTGGCATCAACATAAACGCCGTCCGGTTTGATCTGAAGTGCGTCCAAACATGGTTCAAGCAGAATGGATACGTGATGAAATTCCATACTTCCCTCCTGCTTGTCCGGTTAAAAATCCATATCTTCCACATCGGCGGCGACGCTTTCCGCATCAATTTCTTCGTTGTAAGCGCGCCATTTGTCGCTGTTCCAAATTTCCGCGTGATCCAGCTGGCCGATCACCACAACGTCTTTTTGCAGATCGGCAAACTCACGCAAATTTGCAGGGATGAGAATACGGCCCTGTGCATCGAGCTGCGCATCAAACGCATTGGCAAAGTAATAACGCTTGACGCGGCGTGCCTTTTCGCCGTTGCCCAGACTGCGAATGCGATCCTCCAAGGCTTCCCATTCCTTTTCCGGATAAACCGCAAGGCAGCCGTCCAGGCCCTTGGTGACAGTGAAGTGCTCGCCCAATTCCTCGCGCAGCTTGGCCGGCATTGCCAGCCGTCCCTTCGCATCAACGGAATGTTTGTACTCGCCCTTCACCGGATTCACACCACACTTTCACTTTGGTGGAATCTGTGACACTTTACCCCACTTCTCACCACCTTGCTTCCATTATACCGGTACGCCGAATAGATTGCAAGATTTTTTTCGCATTATTTTGCAGAAGATTATGGCCATAAATTCGTTGTTTCGACGATTTTTGCAATTTTCAAACACTTGTTCGATAGTTTTGTCATTTCCCTGCTAGCGCGCTCCAGTGGGGGAAAATCCCACCAGTTTACCACTCTCCCACCAGATTCCCAGCCCCTCCACGGAATGAGTTGCCACCGCATATTCTCTATGTGGGTCAAAGTGGGAACACCGGCCACCGTATACCATTGGCGCTCCATTTTTTCGCAGCACAAAAAAACAGCTGCCTTTTCAGCAGCTGTTTTTTTCATTTTTTCACTTGGCAATACTCTTAAAACGCTGACGTGCCTTGCGCACTTCCTCCAAAGAAAGCGCCACTGCTTCCTCTGTGCGTTTGAGGGTGTCCTCACAGTACTCATTGGCCACACGGCGCAGCTCACGCGCCTGAATTTCCGCGTTGCCTTGCACTTCCTTGGCCTTGCGGCGGGCCGCCACCACAATTTCCGTCTCAGAAACCATCTGGCGAGCATCCTCTTCTGCCTGACGGCGAATCGCCTCCGCCTCACGCTTTCCGGAAGCCAGCATCTCGCTGCGTTTGGCTACGATATCCTGCGCGGCCTGCAAATCATTCGGCAGCGTCGCGCGCAGCTCATCGAGCAGATCGAGCAGATGGTCACGTTCGATGATGCACTTTTCGCCCGCCAGCGGAATGCCCTTTGCGTCCTGCACCATATCGTACATGCTGTTGATCAGTTCGTCCAAAGTTGCCATCGTTTAGCCTTCCTTTCTTGTGCGGCGCACAATATCCTGCATGATCCCATCCGGGACAAAGCCGGCGACACTGCCGCCATGTACCGCAATGTCCTTCACCACAGAGGACGAGAGGTACATATATTCCGCGCTCGTCATCAGGAACACCGTATCCAATTCCGGATTCAGCTTCCGATTCGCCAGCGCCATCTGAAATTCATATTCAAAATCCGAAACTGCGCGCAGGCCCTTGACCACCGCGCATGCTTCCTGCTGTCTGGCATAATCCGCAAGCAGGCCGCCGAAGGACGCAACCTCCACATTCGGCAGCCCAACCGTTGTCCGCCGGAGGAATTCCATCCGCTCCTCCACGGAAAACATCGGTTTTTTGTTCTGGTTATGCATCACCGCAACAATCAGCCGATCAAACATGACCGAAGCGCGGCGTATAATATCCAGATGACCTAAGGTAACCGGGTCAAAGCTGCCCGGATAAATCGCAGTTCTCATGTTCTTCATCCGTTCCGCCGTCCCGCCGACGCAGAACGGTAATCATAGTTGCTCCATAGCGGCGCTCACGAACAGTCTCAAACCTATGCGTGAACCGATCCTCTACTGCACTTTCGCATATTATTATACCATCCGCAGACAGAATGTCAAACGTTTCTATGCTCGCCAGTGCATTTTCCAAAATCCTACCTCCGTACGGAGGATCAAGAAAAATCAGGTCATAACCCCGTTTTTCCGCACGGGAAAGAAACGCATCCGACTCCGTGCGATGCAGCCCAGCGCGATCAGACACACCCGCTGTTTCTGTATTTTTACACACGATATTGTATGCCGCTTTGTTATGCTCCACAAAATCGCAGTGCTGCGCGCCACGCGAAAGCGCCTCGATACCGAGCTGCCCCGTACCGGCAAATAAATCCAGGACCCGCGCGCCACGCACATGATCCTGAATCAGATTGAACACATTTTCCTTGACGCGATCGGTCGTCGGCCGGGTGTTCATCCCGGGTACAGGCTGCAGTCTGCACCCCCGCGCCGTACCGGATACCACTCGCATTGCTCAGTCCTCCTTGTGGAAATAATCAAACACCGCCTGCGCAGCATTGCGCGGCAAGATACGCGCCAGTTCCTGCTCGCTCGCCTTACGGATGTTCTCTATGCTGCCGAAATGACGCAGCAGCTCTGCACGACGCTTGTCCCCCACACCGGGGATCTTGTCCAGTGTCGAACCGCGCACCTTTTTGCCGCCCAGCTTGCGGTTGTACTCAATGGCAAACCGGTGCACTTCCTCCTGAATCCGTCCGATCAGTGCAAACAGTGCAGGCGTAGCAGAGATGCCGAACTCCCGTCCATCCGGCGCGACCAAAGCACGGGTGCGGTGCTTATCATCTTTAACCATACCAAAGCACGGCGTTTGCAGACCAAACGAGTCGAGCACCTCTTTGCACACACGGACATGCCCCAAACCGCCGTCAATCAGGAATGCGTTTGGCAGCGGCGTGAACTTTTCATCACCATCCACATATCGCTGCACGCGGCGCGTCAGCATTTCCCGCATGGAGGCATAGTCATCTTGTCCATTGGCAGCACAGGCAATCTTAAACTTCCGGTAGGCGCTTTTTTTCGGCTGTCCTTCGACAAACACAACCATCGAACCGACGGTATCCTGCCCGGCAAAGTTGGAGATATCATACGCTTCCAGCCGCAACGGCAGCGCCAACATACCGGTCATATTTTGCAGTAGTTCAAGCGATTTATGCCGCCGTTCGGACTGTTTTTCGCGTCGTTCTATCTCTTCGCGCGCGTTTTTTTCCGCAAGCCGCGTGAGCACACGCCGCTCGCCGCGCTGCGGCACGGCCAGCTCCACCTTACGCTCCGCAATTGAGGACAAGTACTCTCCAACCGCGTCCTGCTCCTCGATTTCATGCGAAAGCAACACAGTCTTTGGCACTGCACCGCGCTGCGCATAATACTGCTTAACGAATGAGGAAAGCACCTCAGCCGGATCGCTTCCCGTCAGATGGAACAGCGTATATTCTTTGTCCTGCAATGCGCCGCCCGCATAATGCAGCACGCATACACATGCCCGCGTCTGTCCCTGCACAAACGCAATGATATCCAATTCTGCAAACGCGCCCGCGACCACATGCTGCCGCGTCCCCAGCTTTTGCACGGCACGCAGCCGGTCGCGCAGCATCGCTGCACGTTCAAACTGCAATTCCTCTGCCGCTTCGTTCATCTTCTCGGTCAGTTCTTTTTCCAGCTGCTTTGCATTGCCTTCAAACAGCGCAATCGCCTGATTGATCAGCGCATGGTATTCTTCCGGGCTGACTTTTCCTGTGCATGGCGCACAGCAGCGTCCAAGATGCTGGTTCAGACAGGGCCGTTCCTTCCCGATATCTCGCGGGAATACACGCGCGCATGTCTTAAGCAACAGCGCCTCACTGATCGTATCAATGGCGCGCCGCGCCGCCACGCGCCCCGGATAGGGACCGAAATAACGCGCCCCATCGCGTGCCGGACGCGAAACAACTGTAAACGCCGGATAGGGTGCATCTGTATTGAGCCGGATATAGGGATAGCCCTTGTCATCCTTCAAGAGGATGTTATACTTGGGCTTATACTTTTTTATCATCGAGTTTTCCAGCACAAGTGCTTCAAACTCGCTTTCCGTCACAATGATATCAAAATCATCAATGTGACTGACCAATTGTCTGGTTTTTGCGTTCAGGCGCTCAGGCGGCTGAAAGTAGTTAGACACGCGGTTGCGCAGCAGCTTCGCTTTACCGACATAGATCACCTTGCCGGTTTTGTCCTTGTGTAGATACACGCCCGGCTGCATGGGCAGACGGCGCACGCGCTCCTTGAGTTGTTCTCTTGTCACGGCGAACCGCCTCCTTTTTGCAGCAAACGCCTCCGATAAAAAAAGCGCCGATCAATCGGCGCTTTTCCTCAGGATGCGATAACTTAGTCGGTAAAATTAGACGTAATCAGCTCAACCAGAGCAGAAACAGCCTCTTCCTCGTCCGGGCCGTCCGCAATCAGGTTGATGGTAGTGCCCTTGGTGATGCCCAGGGACAGAATGCCGAGCAAGCTCTTCGCGTTAACGCGGCGCTCTTCCTTCTCAACCAGAATCGTCGACTTGAACTCATTGGCCTTCTGAATAAAAAACGTTGCGGGACGGGCATATAAGCCTACCTGATTGGTAACCTGTACCTCTTTCGAATACATAATCTGCATCGCTCCTATTTCTTCAAATCCGTTATATATAGTCTATCCTCTTTTGTCGATTTCGTCAAGTCTCTTTTACGCCCGCCGCTTTTGCGTTTTTGATGAATTTTTTCCTGCATTGTGCAAAGATATAAGGCATTTTGCCCTGTATGACGGTTTTTCGCAAAAAAACGCGCAAAATTTATCCCATCTGCCGAAACCGGTTTCAGCGCAGCTCCACGATGGTTACGCCTTGTTCGCCTTCACCGTATACACCGCTGCGCACGCTTTTGACACGCTTGTTGCTGCGCAAATGCTGCTGCACCGCACCCCGCAGCACACCAGTTCCCTTGCCGTGAATGACCGTCACCGACGGCAGCCCCGCCATGATCGCACGGGACAGGAAATTATCGACCTCGAACAATGCTTCCTCCACGCTCATACCACGCACATCGACCTCGCTATCAGCCGAGCGCAGGTTGAGTTCGCGCGCGGGTGCACTACGGCGTGGCTGTGGTGCGGGCTTTTTCGCCGCTTTCGGCTGCTCAACCAGCCGCAACTCATTCTCCTTGACCGTCATTTTCATCGGCCCCGCCTGCACCTGCACGTTGCCGCTCTTATCCGCAGGTGCAAGCACATCGGCCAGCACACCGCCAACGTTCAGCAGTCGCACGCGATCGCCCTTTTTGACCGGGCGCTGCTCATCCGCCTCAACCACACGCTTCTGCACGCCGCGGCGCTGTTCGTTCTCGGTCTGTGTGATAACGCCACGCAGTGCTGCCTTCGCCGCAGCGAGGTTCTGATCGGCATTTTTCTTCTGCGCCTTTTTCTTCATGTCCTCGAGCTCGTCAAAGACGGTCTCAGCAGTCATGCGCGCATCTTTCAGGATGCGGTCAGCCTGACTGCGTGCGCTTTCGAGCATTTTATCCGCGCGTTCTTCTGCTGCATCGCGCTCCGCGCGCATCTTGTCCCGCTCGGACTGCGCCGCCGAACGCATCTTTGCCGCCTCATCCCGCATCTGCTCGACCCGACGGCGCTCGCGTTCGAGTTCCGCCAGCACGTCCTCGAAACGCGCATCCTCGGTCGAAACCTGCTCCTTTGCCCGCTCAATGATGGTTGGCTGCAATCCCAGCCGCGCAGCAATCGCAAACGCATTGGATTTGCCCGGGAGGCCGGTCAGCAGGCGATAGGTCGGCTGCAAGGACTGCACGTTAAACTCACACGAAGCGTTCTCTACACCATCGGTCGTGAGCGCAAAGGTTTTCAGCTCTGCGTAATGCGTCGTCGCCGCCACACATGCGCCCATCTGACGCGCGTAGCCGATGACCGCGACCGCAAGCGCCGCACCCTCAACCGGGTCGGTGCCCGCGCCCAACTCGTCAAACAGCACCAAATCTCCCTGTCCGCAGCAATCCATGATCGACACAATGGTCTTCATGTGCGCGGAGAACGTAGACAGCGACTGCTCGATGCTCTGTTCATCGCCAATATCGGCATAAACATGCTCAAACAGTGCAATTTCAGATTGTTCATTCGCTGGAATATGCAGACCGGAGGCCGCCATGAGTGACAGCAAGCCAAGCGTCTTGAGCGATACGGTTTTACCGCCCGTGTTCGGGCCGGTGATGACCAGCGTATTATACTCACCGCCGATTGCGATATCGATCGGCACCGCCTTGTCCTTATCCAGCAGCGGATGGCGCGCGCGCAGCAAGCGGCAGCGACCATTCCCCTCCGCAAGTACCGGCGGAGCCGCATTCATCTCAAACGACAGCTTTGCCCGCGCGAACACAAAGTCAAGCGACACCAGCGCATCAAAGTCCTGCTCGATCGCATTTTTATAGTTTGCGACCTCGCTCGATAATTCAGCAAGAATACGCTCGATCTCGGCTTCCTCGCGGCCCTCGAGCACCTTGATCTGGTTGTTGATTTCAACCACCTGCTGCGGCTCGACAAATACGGTCGCGCCGGTGGATGAGGTATCGTGCACCAGTCCCGGGATATCGCCGCGATGCTCCGACTTGACCGGCACAACAAAGCGCCCGTTTCGCTGGGTGATGATGGTTTCCTGCAAGTATTTCGATCGCTCGCCTGCAATCAGGCGGTTGAGCGTCTCGCGTACCTTGCCCGAAATGCGCCGCAGTTCACGGCGAATGGACAGTAGTTCCGGAGAGGCTCCGTCCGCAATCTCCTCCTCGGACACGATTGCGGTCGTGATTGCTTCCTCCAGCGCACGGTTGCCGGACAGCAGACCGAAAATCGGCGTCAGTGCCGTCTTTTCCTCTTGCTCCGCATCATATACCAATGCGCGGCGCGCGGTTTGCAGCAGGCTGGCCACATCGAGCAACTCGCGCGGATTCAGCGTACCGCCGCGGTCAGCGCGCAGCAGAATCGCCCCTACCTCACGGATGCCACCGAACGACGGACTGCCGTGCCGGATCATACGGTTTTTCGCATCCGTCGTCTGATCCATCCAGACCTGCGCCTGTTCATGGTCATCGAGTGGCCGCAGCGCACGGCATTTCGCCTTGGCTGCGTCCGACGCAGCCTGCGCGGCCAGCCGCTCAAGGATTTCATAATATTCCAGTGTTTTTAAGGATTTTTCGCCTAAACGATTCATCACAAACTCCCAAAATACAAAGTATTATAATACAGATTTGTAGAACTGCAAGCTGTCGAACCCACGACCGAGGTGATACTGCACATACTGCTCAGCGAGCCTACAGAATTGCTCTCTTGCCGCACCGGACAGCGCAAAGGCATATGTCTTTTGCGGTTCGGTCGAAAGTGCATGCAATATCGCGCGCAGCGTGCCGTCCGCCAGCTGCTCGTACCCGCCGACACGCGCGGCGCACTTATCGTCCGCCGCGGTACCCGCACGCACAGAAAAACACACAGGGGGCTGCGTGATCGGCTGCCCGCACACACCACAGCCCGCCAAATCAGGTGCATAGCCGCTTTCCGCCAGCACACGCCACTCAAACGCTGCTTTCACCAGTGCGGGATCGCGTTTTTGCCCTTCCAGCACATACAATGCATGTAGCAGCAGGCGGCAGACCTCCAGACTGTCCTCATCCGGGCCGGTCACTGCGCCAGCGACCTCCGCCAGATAGCATGCAAGCGCGTACCGTTCAATATTCTCCGCAAGCGAGAAAAATGAATGCACCAAATCGGCATCTCGTAGAGCGTATTTCCCACCCCGATCGGACAGGATCAGCTCAGAATAACAAAACTGCCGCGCGGCAGGGTTCTGTTTTTTGCCCCGCCGCGCGTTTTTGTACAGAATTTCGCTTTTGCGGCCGTATTCGGTCAGCACCGTCAGATAGCGGTCAAAATCACCGAAATCCACTTCGCGCAAAATAAGCGCGCGCAGCCTGACCTCTGCCATTTACTGATCCTCGTAGCCGAAGTTGCGCATCTGATACTGATTATTGCGCCAGCCTTCCTTGACCTTGACCCAAAGTTCAAGGAACACCTTCGCATCCAGCATACGCTCAATATCTGCGCGCGCCTGTCGGCCGATTTCTTTGAGCATCGCGCCCTGCTTGCCAATGATGATGCCCTTGTGGCTATTCTTCTCACAGTAGATGACCGCGTTGATCTCGATTAGGCCATCCTCGCGTTCATGCCAACGCTCGATACCAACGGCAACGCCATGCGGTACTTCACGATCAAGCAAACGCAGCATCTTTTCGCGCACAATCTCCGCCACCAGCTGCCGTTCCGGCTGGTCGGACACCATATCGTCCGGAAACAGCTGCGGACCTTCCAAAGCGTACTTATCAACCTCACTCAGAAAGTCATTCAAACCTTCCCCGGTGCGCGCCGAAATCGGCACCACCGCGTCAAATTCATGCGCCTGCGCATAGGTCGCAATGACCGCGAGCAGTTCTTCCTTTTTGACCGTGTCGATCTTGTTGATGACCAGAATGGACGGCATGTGGTGCTGCTTGATCTGTGCAATCAGGCTTTCCTCCGCCGGGCCGATGTTCGCAATCGGCTCGACGACCAGCGCCGCCACATCGACCTCCGACACGGTATCGGTCACAACTTTACACATGTAGTCACCCAGTCGGGAACGCGGCTTGTGCAGGCCGGGTGTATCCAGAAAGACATACTGCGTATCCCCGCGGCTGAGCACACCCGTGATGCGCGTGCGCGTGGTCTGCGGTTTGCTGGAAACAATGGCGACCTTCTGCCCCACCAGCTTATTGGTCAGCGTAGATTTGCCGACATTCGGGCGGCCGACCACCGAGACGACCGCAGTTTTCGTAATCTTGCTCATTGTATTCTCCCATAATGAAATATAAACCAAAGTGCGACCGGTATAGTCACCAGCAGCGCCATCAATGCCCAAAGATGCGCGAGCAGAAACTGCACCGCCGTCCACAGCACCCCTCTGCCGAGGAAAATGCAGACACCGACCGCTGCACATGCCGCTGCGCACACAAACACGCCCGCCGCCGCGATATCTTTCGCATTGCGGACAAAACCATCGTATCCGCTGGCCTGCCGGTCACACAGCCGCTCGATAGCGGTATTCATCAGTTCCGCGCCCATAGTCAAGCCGAAACAGATGCACAAAATCGCCGCTTCTGCCACGCCCACACGGCCCATCAGCGCAAAAATAGTTACATAAAACGCTGCAACCATATGCACACGGAAGTTGCGCTCCCCATGGATGCACAATCCCAATCCGCGCAGCGCGTGCTGAAAGCTCTCATGCAGTTTTCGGATGTTCTTCCCCATATCAGTTCTCTCTGGTCAGGCCAAGAAAGGTGAGGTTGTCCTCCTCCTTGGCGCGCATCAAGCGCGTGTCCTCATTGTTCCGCTCATGATCGTAGCCCAGCAGGTGCAGCACGGAATGGGTTGTCAGATAGCCACACTCGCGTGCCGGGGAATGGCCGAATTCGGTCGCCTGCTCGACGGCGCGCGTGTAGCACAAAATCATATCGCCCAACATCACGCAGCCCGAGTCCTGCTCTGCTTCCAGCTCCTCCTGCGGGTTTCCGTTCAAAAAATCATACATCGGGAAGGACAGCACATCGGTCACAGCATCCTTATCCCGGTATTCCGCATTGAGCTGCCGAATCTCATCGGCATCCACAACGGTCACGTCGATTTCCGCGTCGAACGGCACGCCCTCACTTTCGAGCACGCGCAGCGCACAGGTGCGGATCAATTCGCTGACTACCTGCTCGTCTTCCACCCGGGTTTCAAACCCAATATTGATCTGATGGCTCATCGTTTCTCCCCTTTTCGGCGGAAAGCCGGGTGCTTATTGTCCTGCGTTTTGCTCCTACCCTTTTTCCCTTCGTAGTCCGCATATGCCTTGACGATGCGCTGCACCAGTTCATGCCGCACCACGTCCTTTTCGGTCAGGTAGCATTGAGCGATGCCCTCTACGCCGTCGAGCACGCGCAGTGCTTCTTTGAGACCGGATTGTTTACCGTCCGGCAGGTCGATTTGCGTGATATCGCCCGTGATAACCGCCTGCGAACCGAAGCCCAGACGGGTCAGGAACATTTTCATCTGCTCCGGTGTGGTATTCTGCGCTTCGTCCAGAATAATGAAGCTGTCATCTAACGTGCGGCCACGCATGTAGGCCAAAGGGGCTACCTCAATCGAACCGCGCTCCTGATACTTGGCGAAGTTCTCCGCGCCGAGCATGTCAAACAGGCCGTCATACAGCGGGCGCAGATAGGGGTCGACCTTGCTTTGCAGGTCGCCGGGCAAAAAGCCCAGCTTTTCGCCCGCTTCAACCGCAGGGCGTGTCAAGATGATGCGGGACACCTGCTTGTCCCGGAAGGCCGCGACCGCTGCGGCCACGGCAAGATAGGTCTTGCCCGTGCCCGCAGGGCCAACACCCATGACGATCGTATTTTTTCGAATGGCTTCCATATACCGTTTCTGGCCAAGCGTTTTGGCCTTGATCGGCTTGCCCTTCGCCGTGATGCACAAAACATCGCGACTCATGGTGTGTACCTCAGCCTCACGTCCGTCGCGCGCCAATCCAATGACATATTGCACGGTCTGGGTGCCGATCGCGTCGCCGCGCGCTGCCATGGAAACCAGCGCCTCAATGGTATGCGACGCTGTTTCCACCTCCGCCGCTTCGCCCGAAATTTTCAGTTCAGTTCCCCGGCTGACAACCGAAACACCCAGCTCCCGCTCAATCAGCTTAATATTCTCGTCAAACGCGCCGAAAACCGACATCAGCAGTTCGGTTCTCTCCACCTGTATTGTCTTTTCTATGGTTTGCACCTTGCTTTCCTTGTTCTCTTTCCGTCTGTCGCTTTGTGCTATGGCGCAGCCTCATCCTCTGCCGGCGGTTTTTCGGGGATCGTGCTGTCATCGACTGCCTCGACACCGATCTGCTCAACCGCATGCACAGTCATCTCCAGCACCGCCGCGCCGTCCTGTTCGGTGAGCGTTTCGCTATGCTCTGTGACCGAACCGTCCATACCGGAAGCGATTTCCTCTAGCGCACGCGAAAGCATTTCAACTCTCACATCCTCCACAGTATCGGTCTGCGGCTTACGCTCATAAAACACATAGGTCTGCACGACCAGCGACACCGGGAACACTACGCTGTCCGACAGACGCAGTGTTCTGGTTTCTATTATTTTATCACAGGTGCCCCCGTCAATTCCACTCCCAATATATAAATTTAACCGATGATTTCCCAAAACCAGCGCATACTGCCGCCGCACCTTGCCGGTATATACCTTGTTTTCGGTTTCGAGCGCGCGCGCCGCCGACACCTGATGCATCGTATATGCCTCTACCTCACCACGCGCATGTGTCAGGTGGTAATTCCCCTCCTCCCGCGTGGGGGATACCAAGCCGCTGATGAGCGTGTCGCCTGTTTCGACCGCATCCCCCGCCTGCACCATAGGCTGCCCCTCAAGCGCTTTCACGCTTTTGATGACGCCCTCCCGCGCGGCAACGACCTTGACAACCGCATTCTGATCAATTTTCTCCTCCGGCGGTGTAACGCCATAAGCTTCGATTGTCAGGCTGTTCCCGCGGATGTTGAGCGATAAAAACGTCATATTCGGCTGCTTGCCGAGCATCTTCCAGCGGATGCTGCGCGTATCCAGTTCGCTGATACGCGCACCGATATGCACGCCCAACTCTTCCAGCTGCTGCATCACCTCTGCCTCATCGAGCGCAGGGTCGATATGCGCTTCGATCGACCAGATATGCGCACACAACACCCAGCAAAGCAGTATCAGCAGCGCAAGACCACCCCACAATGCGGTACGCGGCCGCAAGCGCGCCGCCCAAAACGGCATCCCCCGCCGCTGCACGATATGGACCCGGCATCCCGTGCGCCCCATGTACCGCCGCAGCGCACGAAAATCCGCAAGCGATAGGGTGACATACATTTCATTCCACGCGGTGCGCTCCATCCGCCGCAGCATCAACTCTTTTGCAGCGCACAAATTGAGAAAGCGCGGCAGGCTTGCACCCGTCACGCGCACGCGCACCTGTCCGCGTGCCAGACGCCAGAGCCGCGCAAGCATAGTCTCATCCCCTTTCCGTTATCCTGCCGTCGTATACTCTACCGAGACGATCGTCCCGGTGACCGCCAGTTCATCCAGCGAAAGCGCGGTCAGTTCTAGTCCCGCTCCCACGATGCGTACCTCACAGCCGCTGCACTTTACTCGCAGCAGCCCCTGCTCATATTCCTGAATACCGCGATGGTTTTCCACCACCACGCGGCTGTTGCCGATGATCTCCACGCGCGGCCGGAAGCCATGCAGATCGTCGATCAGCTCGCCCAACCCGTCATGCGCCATTTGCGTCCCTCCTCCGTTCGGGCTATTGTATGCGGTGGCAGCATCAAACTTGACAGCGCTGCATATCCTGATGCATCGGAGGTGCGTGCATGAAACTCTTTTTATCCCTTGCCCTATTTGCAGCGTTCCTGCTGTTTCCCGCCGCCTGCGCTGACGGCGTGCGCAACGGTCTTTCCCTTGCCGCCGGACAGGCGCTGCCCGCGCTGTTCTCGTTTTTTCTGGCAAGCGGCCTGCTGGTGCGCAGCGGACTGGCACAAGCGCTGACCCGCCCCGCCGCACGTCCGCTCGCATGGCTGTACCGTCTTCCATCCTCTGCCGCCCCCGCCGTCATCCTTGGGCTTACCGGCGGCTATCCGGTTGGTACCGCGACCACGGTCGATCTGCTGGGGCAGGGCGTGCTTTCGCGCGATACCGCGGCACGGGTCAACGCCTTCTGCAACTGTGCCAGCCCCGGCTTCTGCATTGGACTTGCCGGGCTCGGCATTTTCGGCAGCGCGCGCACAGGTGCGATGCTTTACGGCATCCACATTCTGACCGCCCTGCTCACCGGACTGCTGGTTGCACGCCCAGCACAACACACTCCCGAAACCGAGCTGACCGCTCCGCCGGATCGTGCGCCCACCCAGAGTTTTCCCGCCATTTTTTGCGCCGCCGTACAGCAGGCTGCTGCTACCGCCCTGACCGTCACCGCTTTTCTGACTGTTTTTTGCGTGCTGCTGCGGCTGGCGCAGCCGGTTCTATCATATCTTCCCTACGGCCATTCGCTCTCCGGTATGCTGGAGCTGACCTCCGGTCTGGATGCGCTTCGCACATTGCCGCTGCCAAGCAGTGTAAAGCTAACCCTTACCTCGTTTCTGCTGGGCTTCGGCGGGCTGGCCGTGCAGTTTCAAGCACGCGCATTGGCAGAGCCCGCCGGTCTGTCCATGCATGGATTTGCCGCCTATAAACTGCTGCACGGTGCTATGGCAGCCGCCCTCACCGCACTTGTGACCCGCATTTCGCCCGCCATACTGCCAGCCTTCGCCCCCATGGGCAGCGCCGCATCGCAGCGTCATTATCCGATTTCCTTCCTGATATTGCTTTTGATGTTGTTTACAATTTGGTCTGGAAAAAAAGCGAAAAATAAGATATAATGGGTCACAGAACATTAGATTGGAGTGACCTGACGCATGAAGCTGAAAAAGCTGCTGCGCAAAAATATTGAGCCACGCTGTACTTATTGTGCTCATGGCACACCGCTGGCTGATGGCCAGCGCATTGCCTGCCGCCGCCGCGGTGTAGTAGACGGAACCGATCATTGCCGTTCGTTCCGATACGATCCCCTGCGCCGCGTGCCGCCTAAACCGGCGGCGCTGCGTGGCCACTTTACCGATGCTGACTTCTCACTGGGGGATACCAATGAAAAATAATATATTATGGAATCGCTGCACAGCGCTTGCCCTGTGCTTCATTTTGCTGTTTGCCGTGGTCCCGCTGCCGCAGGCGCTCGCCGCGCCCGAGGCCGAGGACACGGTTTCCGACTATTCAGATACCGACAGTGACACGGAAGGCACCGACACAGAAAGCACTACTGACGCTTCCAGTCAAGCAGACAATGCCAATGTCATTGCCGCCGCATCCAATGCACCCACGCTCAACGCCGAAGCCGCGCTGCTCATCAGCCCGAGCACCGGCATGGTGCTGTATGAGAAAAATGCGGACGAGCGCCGCTATCCGGCTTCCACCACCAAAATTATGACCGCACTGATCGTGCTCGAAAACGTTACCGACCTGAGCGAAACGGTCACAGCCGAGGCATCGGACTTTGAAAACTTATCCGCAGACAGTTCCAATGCCGGCATCAAGCAAGGCGAAACCGTTACTGTCGAGGATCTTCTGTATGCACTGATGCTGCCGTCGGCCAACGAGGCGGCCTACATGCTCGCCCGTCATGTTGGCGGCACCTATGAAAACTTCGTCAATATGATGAATGAACGCGCCGCTGAGCTGGGCTGCACCGGCACACACTTTGTCAACCCCTGTGGTCTGCACGATGATGACCATTACACCACCGCACGCGACCTGTATAAAATCAGCTATGCCGCCATGCAGGACGAAACCTTTGCGGACATCGTTTCCACCGTACAGCACCGCATGTCCAAAACCAACATGCAGGACGAACGCATCATCCTGACCACCAACAAGCTCATCCTCAGCTCATACGCCGCTTATGCGTATAACTACTGCTTGGGCATCAAAACCGGAAACACCTCGCAGGCGGGCAACTGTTTTGCAGGCTACGCAAAATATGGCGACGCTGAATTGTACTCCGTGGTCATGGGATGTGACGACAAATCGGCAGAATATCCTGAAATCCCTGCCAGCTTCACAGATACCAAAGCGCTGTTTGAGTGGGGTTTTGAAAACTTTACCTCCAAAACGCTTGTCAAACAGGGCGATACGGTCGAACAAATCAATGTGGAATTATCCACTGATACGGACAAGCTGGTGCTGACTGCCAAAAATGATTTGGTCGCTCTGGTTCCTAAGGATTTGGATATGGAAGCACTCGTCCAAGATCTCACTGCACCGGAAAGCGTAGACGCTCCAATCAAAGCCGGCGATGTGATCGGTAGCGTCACCTATTCCTACAACGGCACAAATTACGGCACAGTCGAGCTGGTAGCGCTCAGCGATGTGGAAAGAAGCCCCGTGCTCTATTATGCCGACAAGCTGAGCAATTTCTTCCAAAGCACAGTATTTAAGGTCATTCTGATCGTTCTGGCCGTATTTGTTGTACTGTATATCCTATTCAACCTGACCTTCGGTGGCATACGCCGCCGCAAGCAGCGCAAAAACCTGCGTTCACGCTATGAAAACACCAATTATCAGCGCAGACGCCGCAGATAACAACAAGCATCACAAAAAGCAGGTAGACGCTTTTGCGTCTGCCTGCTTTTTCTCTGCACAAACAAAGCCACCAACCCGTGTCAAACAGGCTGGTGGCTTCCATTGCTTTTTACTTATTGCCTATCATCAGGTAAATTCCGTCGGCGCATAGGTGCCGTCCGCAATCTCCTGCGCAACCTTATCGGTCAAGCCATTGTAGACAACGCCAGGCTCCAGTGCAATGCCCTTGACTGCCGCAAGCTCGGAAACCGTCACAAACGCATAGGTTTTATCCGTGCGGCTTTGCAGTTCGTCAATGGCCGACAGCACGCCCTCTACCGAAGTCGGATACAGGTCATGCATCAAAACCACCGATCCGTCCCCTGCATTTACGATCGCATCGTGTACGCTCTGCGCATTGCGGTTCTTCCAGTCCTGCGTATCCACGTTCCAGTTGATGATCGGAAGTCCCAGTTCCTTCGCAACCGCCTTCACATCGCTGTTCACACCGCCGCCAACCGGACGCAATACCGCGGGAGCCTGCCCTGCTTTCTCCTGAATAGTATTCGTTGCGGAAGAAATCTCCTGTCGAATGCCATCCGTATTCAATCCGGTCAGATGCTGCATGGGATGGGTCATCGTATGGTTGCCCAATTCATGCCCTTCGGACACCAGCCGCGGCAGCGTACTGCTGAACATGTTAACACGGTCGCCTACCATAAAGAAGGTCGCATGCGCGCCTCGTTCCTTCAGTCCATCCAGCAAATATGCCGTCAGTCCGTTCGGATAGCCGTCGATCGCACCGGTCGGTCCATCGTCAAACGTCAGCGCAATATACACATCCGCATCCGGAATATCCGCGCTTACCGCCTGCGTCAGCCCATTTGTCTGTGCAGACAGATAGGCTTTTTGGCTGTCAAAGCCATCGAGCGAGGTTCCGGCGAATACAAATGCGCCATCCTCCAGACCCGTATAGGTTTTGCCAAGCACTGCGGCAAACAGCGGTGCAGATACATAAAACCGTCCGCTGTCCTCATCGGTGAATGCGCCGATATTATTGCCCTTCACGCGATCGCCGTTGACCTTAGCCTTGCCATTATCCTGTATTTTCGATTGAATGCCGTTATAGTCTACCGTCCATTCGTGACTGCCATCAAAGGAGGCTGTGCCGCCCAATGTCGTCACTGCTGCGCTCAGCGGCACATATTGCAGGCCATCCCGTTCCTTGACAGGTGCGCCGCGATGCTCGCCTTCTTCCTTCATCTGCCGGGTCTCGCCCTGATATTGCAGCTTATCGGAATCCGTGCGCATGAGCACGCTATCAGCCGCCAGCTGTGCCTCGGATGGACCAAGCTCGGACAATGCTTCGTCTGCAATCTTGCCCATCTTCTCATCATCCAGCGCCTTTTTGGACTGTGAAATCACGACCAAGTCGCCCATGTCCGCGCCCAACTCGCCTACCTGCCATGAAAATGCCTGACAGATATCACGAACCGGCACATAAAGAGTGCTGTCCTCCAGGACCGGCGCTGCTGACAAGGTTTTCGTTTCCTCATTGAACTGTGCGGTTTTGCTGTCCACCTGTACGCGCAGCGTATCCTTGCTCTCTGTGATCACAGCAGTTTTGCTGCTGTCCTCCCAAGATAGCTCCAGCTTTAGGTTGTCACACAAGGACTTTGCCGACACAAAGACTGTCCCGCTGCTGTCGCGATACGGAGCAGCACCGCTCAAATCGACCACTTTACCATCTGCAAACGCGCGTGCATTGTCAACTTGGTATACCAGCTGATTCCGATCCCCACCAAAAATCGCACTGGATATTCCTTTTACAACATGAAACGCGACTGGGACTGCAATGATCACCACCAAAATCAGTGCGATCAGCACGCCATAATGGCTGTTGCGGCGACGATGCCTGTGGCGCCGGTACGTTGTCCGGTACGCCGATTGATATGTCATTTTCCGTTCATTCCTTCCTACCAGTTACTGATTGAATATATTCTCTATTGGTTTATTATAGCATTAAAACCGAAATACAAAAGTTACAGTACCGTTAATTTTCTTTCCCCACAGCAGAAAGTGCTTCGGTCAGCATTTGCACACCGACGCCCAGCAGGTGCGGCCCCACATACGCCCCCAGCGTGCAGTCGATTTCCCCCTCCATCAAATGCTGATAATCCGGCAGGCTTTTCCGCGCGAGCTCCCGTATCTCCTTGAGTTCCGACGGCGAGTCCCCATGTGCGACCGCCAAATTGAAGGGGACGCCGCGCGGCACCAGTGCCATAGCCAGCTGCACCATTTTCTGCATCGCCGCTTTTCGTCCTCGGATTTTGGCAACGCTGGTCAATTCCCCATCCGGTGTAAAGGAAATGATTGGTTTGATTTGCAGCAGTGTTCCCGCTACGGCTGCAATTTTGCCGATACGCCCGCCCTTTTGCAAATACTCTAACGTATCCACGCAGAAAAACACATGCGTGTTCTCAATCAACACAGGCATGGCATGCAGCAGTTCGCTCCACGACCAGCCTTCTTCGATCCAGCGCGCCGCTTGTATCACCGTCATACCAATGCCCAGAGAGCCGCTCCGCGTATCAAACGCAGCGACCTCTAAGCCGGCGGTCTGCTCCCCGATCAAGCGCACCATATTGCCTGTACCGCTCAGGCCACCGGACAGGTTGATCGCCAGCACCTTGGTATATCCCGCTTGCTTGATCCGGGCAAACGCCTGCTCCACCATATCGCCGCTCGGCAGTGTTGTCTTGGGAATTTCCTGCGGCAGTCGACGATACACTTCATCCGGTGTAATATCCACACCATCAGCATATTCGCCATCCGAAAAAATTAACTTGAGCGGTACAACATAAATGTCATACCGCCGCACCAATGCCTGCGGAATATCTGCACAGGAGTCCGTCAACAGCGCAATTTTTTGTTTATTGATCATCTCATTCTCCTTTTACAGATCTTCACCTGCACTCCAGTTAATCAAATGCGGCGAGGGTTTGGGTTCATTTTGCCCCGGCTGCGCCACTTTCACACAAAAAAAATCGTACCACTGTCCACATGCGTCACATTGCCATGCAGTCGCTTGGGTTTCATCCATGATATAAATTTCATTTCCACATTCGCAGGTTAAAATCGTCATGCCGTTTCCCTTCTTTTCATATGCTTCGGTGTTCTATCCGGCTGATGCTTATAGAATACGTATAGTATAGCATACCCCCTACAAGAAGTCGAACCTATTTATTCCTATTTTCGGATATATTCGCTCTTTTTCAGCATTTTTATCCAGAAAGCAGCACAAGGCCCGGCCGCTTAAGCAGCCGGGCCGTTTTCGCAGACAGGCACTTGCGTTGCCCGCATGCATTTAGGTCGGAATATCGCCGTTTCGAGTCACCATTGCAAAAATGTTACTATATAAAAAGCCGTTGGCTGTGCTGACGACTTGCAGCGTTGCCGGGACAGACGAAACGGTAAACGGAACAGTAAACGACTGATTGACAACATCGTTGGTATTGGTAAAATTGTGCTGCGCCGCGGCGCCCGGCAACCCTGTACCGTTGAGCTGAGCAACCGTACTGAGGTTGAGCGGAAAACTCACGCTTTTCGCCGGAGCAAAGCCACCATTGAATGCAAGGGTATAAACACCCGGTTGGTTGATGGTAAAGGTGGGGCTATTTGCCGTATGACTCACGGCATTGCCATAAGATTGCGCATTCCGATCAAACAGCAACGACGTCTGGCCGGTACCGGGTTGCGGCGGCGTGGAATAGGCGGATAACAACTGAACATCCGTGCCAGGACCCGTCGGGCCGGTTGCACCGGTCGGGCCTGTCGGGCCAGTTGGGCCAGTCGGGCCAGTCGGGCCGGTAGAGCCGTTTATTTATGCACAACATTAGATTTTCCTTTGTGTTGAATAGGCAAGCCGTTAGATTGCCTTGTTCTC
>NZ_CALWJK010000013.1 GCF_944380975.1 uncultured Agathobaculum sp.
GTTAGGCACGCCGCCAGCGTTCATCCTGAGCCAGGATCAAACTCTCTAAAAATTGTATCGAAAGAGCCGAAGCTCATTCAATCGACTTTAGAGTCTGACGTGTCACTTTGTTTTAAGTGGAGTTGTGACTTCCACCGATTTACCAAGAGTAAAACTCTTAGAATTTCAGGTTCGCACTACACTTGATATAAAACCAAGTTAAGCTTTCTCGTTGTTTAATTTACAAGGTGCAATCCGCTGTTTTCGAGGACTTTTCAGAACTTTTTCAAGTTCTTTACCGTTCTCGGTGACAGCTTATTTATTATATCAGATCGTTTTCAGTTTGTCAAGAACTTTTTCAAGTTTTTCAAACTTTTTTCGACCCGCGCCGCTTCTTTCTGAAGCAGCTTGATTAATATATCAAACTCGGCAGGATTTGTCAAGAAGTTTTTTCAACTTTTTTTCTTTTCGCTTTGTTTGACCGTCTCTTTGTTTGAGACTTGTATAGTATACCCCTCTTTTTTACTTTTGTCAACAGTTTTTTCCGGCATTTTCATTTTTTCAGCTTGAGGTTTTTTTCACTCCCTGCTATAATAAGAATATTATAATAATTTTGCGAAAAGGAGGGGTCGGCTTGCCAATCAAAATAGCCGACAGTCTGCCTGCGCGCGCTGTGCTGGAAAGCGAAAATATCTTTGTAATGACCGAGCACCGCGCGACCACACAGGATATACGACCGCTGCGCATCGCCTTGCTCAACCTGATGCCATTAAAGATCATTACGGAAACGCAGATCCTGCGCTGCCTGTCCAACACACCGATTCAAATTGAAGTTGATTTGATTCAAACCAAGAGTTACCACTCCAAAAACACACCGGAAGATCATCTGCTGACTTTTTACAAAACCTTCGATGACATCCGCGATCAAAAATACGATGGCTTCATCATCACTGGCGCACCGGTAGAGAATATGCCTTTTGAAGATGTGGAATATTGGGACGAACTGGTCGAGATCATGGATTGGAGCAAAACCCATGTGCACTCCACCCTACATATCTGTTGGGGCGCACAGGCTGGACTGTACCATCATTACGGCATTCCAAAGTATCCGTTGCCGCGTAAGATGTCCGGCATCTTCCGTCATCACGTCCTGTTCCCCAAAGAACCCTTGCTGCGCGGATTTGACGATGTTTTTTCGGCGCCGCATTCCCGTCATACCGAAGTCCGTGCCGAGGATATTCGCCGGGATGACCGCCTCCGCTTGTTGGCTGAATCCAACGAGGCAGGCGTATACATCGTGGAGGCGATGAACGGCCGTCAGATTTTTGTGCTGGGCCACGGAGAATATGATTCCGACACGCTCAAGCGCGAATACGAACGCGATTTGGCCAAGGGTCTAAATCCCGACATCCCAGCCCATTACTTTCGCAACGATGATCCGGACGATGAGATTCTTGTCACTTGGAAAGCGCATGCGCATCTGTTCTATACCAACTGGGTCAATTACTATGTATACCAAACCACACCCTATCTTCTGGACAGAATGTAAATGGATACAAAAAAGAAACGGCCTATTGGCCGTTTCTTTTTTATTCTTCTGTTGTACTGACCAAGTGGCACAGTGTCATCAAGCTATCGGACAGATGGACATTTTCCACTGGTACTCCCAAGCCGCCCAAGTGGAGATCTTCTCCCGTGAAGTTCCACAAGCCACGGATGCCTTGATCGACCAGTTCCCGCGCAATTTCAGGCGCATTTTTCCGCGGGATGGTGAGAACCGCCACATCCGGCTTGTGCGCTGCGATAAACGACGGTAAATCATCGCTGCTGCGCACGGAATATCCACCAAACGCTTTTCCTTTCAGTTCAGGATTGGCATCAAACGCGCAAAGCAGCTTAAAGCCGCTGGCGGAAAAATCAAAGTTATTGAGCAGCGCCCGGCCCAGATTGCCGGCGCCCAGCAAAATCGCTGTGCGGCCTGCACGGAGGCCGAGAATAGACCCCAATTCCTCCATCAGCTTATCAATATTGTAGCCATAGCCCTGCTGTCCGAAGCCACCGAAACAGTTAAAATCCTGCCGGATTTGTGAAGCCGTTAATCCCATGCGCTCTGCCAGCGCACGCGAGGAGATGCGCTGCACACCTTCAGCCTTCAGTTCACAGATATTCCGGTAATAGCGCGGCAACCGCTGAATGACCGCTTTGGAAACCTCTTGCTTTCGTTCCACAGGCTCTCTCCTTCTTCCTTAAATTGCGATATGCAACAATTACAGCTTCGCGATGGTATCCAGCACGTAATCCGTAAATTCCTGTGCAGTCGCGCCGGTATCCCGACCGGTAACGACCACTTTTTTCTCTTCAAACATGCAGATATCCAGTGCACGGTCGAGTTTTTTCGCCAGTTCGATCTCGCCGATATGCTCCAGCAGCATGACCGATGCACGCAGCACGGACGACGGGTCGGCGTACTTTGCACGGCCTTCCTGCACCATGCGCGGTGCCGAACCGTGGATCGCCTCGAACATCGCGTAACGCTTACCAATGTTCGCCGAACCTGCCGTACCAACGCCGCCCTGAATCTCAGCGGCCTCATCGGTGATGATATCGCCGTACAGGTTGGGCAGCACGACCACCTTAAAGTCGCGACGGCGCTTGTCGTCCAGCAGCTTTGCGGTCATGATATCGATGTACCAGTCGTCGAACTCGACTTCCGGATATTCCTTTGCGACCTTCTGGCAGGTATCAAGGAACTTGCCGTCAGTCGTTTTGATGATATTCGCCTTGGTGACGCAGGAAACGCGGTTCTTGCCGGTCTTACGTGCATAGTCGAATGCCAGACGGGCAATACGCTCGCAGCCCTGCGAGGTGGCAACCGTGAAATCCAGGAACAGGTCATCGTCGATCTGCATGCCCTGCGAACCGACAGCATACCCGCCTTCGGTGTTTTCACGATAGAACGTCCAGTCGATGCCAAGTTCAGGCACCTTGACCGGGCGCACGTTGGCAAACAGGTCGAGCGCCTTGCGCATCGCCACGTTTGCAGATTCCACATTCGGCCACGGATCGCCCTTGCGCGGGGTCGTGGTCGGCCCCTTCAGAATCACATGGCACTGCTTGAGCTCTTCCATCACATCGGGCGGGATCGCGCAGCCAAGCTCGGCGCGGCGCTCGATGGTCAGGCCGTCGATCACGCGGAACTCCACCTTGCCCGCCTTCACTTTGTCCGCCAGCAGTGTCTCCAGCGCATGCTGCGCCATGCCGGTGATCATCGGGCCGATGCCGTCGCCGCCGCATACGCCGATGACGAGCTTATCGAGTTTGGAATAATCAATAAAGTCGTCCTGCGCCTTCATATCCGCAATACGCTTGCGCTGGCTTTCGACGACTGCTTCAAACTTTTCCAGAATGGACTGGTCGATAGACATGGGAACGTCCTCCTACTGAATTGATATTATTTTAACAAAAATTCTATGTTCTGTCAAGAAAAGCAGGTCAGAGAGAGCGCTGCGGCTCCCTCTGACACAAGTAATTTATTTCACGTTCTGACGGGCGTAATTGAGCGTACCCCCGGCAAGCAGCGCACCTCTCTGACGATCGGACACATCGCAGTCTGCCTTGAAGGTTTTGCCGCCGCACACAATAGTGACCTGCTGGCCATTTTTCACTTCTTCCAGCACATTCGGCAGAGAAATCTCATCCAACAGGCTGATTTCGTCATAATCTGCCGGGTTTGCAAAGGTCAGCGGCAGGATGCCGGAGTTGACCAGATTTGCCTTGTGGATGCGTGCAAACGACTTGCACAGCACCGCCTTCACACCCAGATACAGCGGAACGAGCGCCGCGTGCTCACGCGACGAACCCTGACCATAGTTAGCGCCGCCTACGATGATGCCGCCGCCCTGCTCCTTGCAGCGTGCCGGGAACTCCGAATCAACGTTGATAAAGCAGTAGTTGGAGTAATACGGCACATTCGAGCGATACGGCAGCAGCTTTGCGCCTGCCGGCAGGATGTGGTCGGTCGTGATGTTGTCCTCGGTCTTGAGTACGACCTTGCCCGTATAGCTTGCTTCCAGCGCCTTACCCAGCGGGAACGGCTTGATATTCGGGCCGCGCACAACCTCCACCTCGTCCGGATTTTCCGCAGGCTTGACAATCAGATTATCGTTAATGACAAAGTGCTCGGGCATCTGGATTTCCGGCATCTCGCCCAGCGTGCGCGGGTCGGTCAGCACGCCAGCCAGTGCGCTCGCCGCCGCAACTTCAGGCGACACCAGATAGATCTGCGCGTCCTGCGTGCCCGAACGGCCCTCAAAATTGCGGTTGAAGGTGCGCAGGGAGACACCTGCGGACTCCGGCGACTGGCCCATGCCGATGCAGGGGCCGCAGGCGCATTCCAGAATGCGTGCCCCCGCGGAAATGATGTCTGCCAGCGCACCGTTCTGCGCGAGCATATTGAACACCTGCTTAGAACCCGGGCTGATGGTCAGCGAAACGTCCGGATGAACGGTCTTGCCCTTCAAAATGGCCGCGACCTTCATCATATCGTAATAAGAAGAGTTGGTGCACGAGCCAATGCAGCACTGATTGACCTTGATTGCACCGATCTCGGACACCTTCTTTACGTTGTCCGGCATATGCGGCATCGCGGCCAGCGGCTCAAGCGCGGACAGATCGACCGTATACTCCTCGTCGTAAACCGCATCCGGGTCGGAGGACAGCTCTACCCATACATCGCCGCGCCCTTGCGCCTCAAGGAACTTTTTTGTCTCCTCGTCGGACGGAAAAATCGAAGTCGTCGCGCCCAGCTCCGCGCCCATGTTCGTGATGGTCGCGCGCTCCGGTACGGACAGGGTCTTGACGCCTTCGCCTGCGTACTCCACGATCTTGCCGACGCCGCCCTTGACGGTCATCTGGCACAGCACGTCCAGAATAACATCCTTCGCCGACACCCACGGAGACAGCTTACCCGTCAGATTGACACGTACCATCTTAGGCATCGGGATGTAATATGCACCGCCGCCCATCGCGACCGCAACATCCAGACCGCCCGCGCCAAATGCAAGCATGCCAATGCCGCCGCCGGTCGGGGTGTGGCTGTCCGAGCCGATCAGCGTCTTGCCCGGCGCGCCGAAGCGCTCGAGGTGCACCTGATGGCAGATACCGTTGCCCGCCTTGGAATAGTAGATACCGTGCTTTTTCGCGACCGAGCCGATATATTTGTGGTCGTCCGCGTTTTCGAAGCCGGACTGCAGGGTGTTGTGGTCAATGTAGGCAACCGACCGCTCGGTCTTGACCTGATCGACGCCCATCGCCTCGAATTGCAGATAGGCCATCGTGCCGGTCGCGTCCTGCGTCAGCGTCTGGTCAATCTTGAGGCCGATTTCCTGCCCCTGTACCATCTCGCCGTCCACCAGATGCGCTTTCAGGATTTTCTGCGCAATTGTCATACCCATTTGTGTTTCCTTCGCTCCTTTATGTCCCACACGCGCGGCGTTTTCTGCGCCCCGCGCCCCATCCCGATGCAGGGACGGGCGGTTGCGGCTTCCACAGCCTTCTCCACGGCGCGCAAAACGCGCCGTGCCCAAAAACAAAACAGAAGTGGCCTTTGCAGCGCAAAGACCACTTCTATTTTACAACAATATGCCTGTTTTGAAAAGCCCTTTTCCCCTATCGCTTTTCACAAATATTCTCACCGATCTCCGCAGTGGCGAAAGCATTTTGCAAGGTCGTGCCTGTGTTGCCTGCAAGATACTCGAAATACGCCTGACTGCCGATCATCGCAGCATTGTCACCGCACAGATTCAGCGGCGGCAGATACAGCTGGGTATGCGTGCGTTTTGCCATCTCACCGAGCGCTGCGCGCAGGAAAGAGTTTGCCGCCACACCGCCCGCGCATACCACGCGCCGCGCGTGCGTCTGATGGACTGCCTGCTCCAGCCGCGGTACCAACGTGCGCACGACCGCCGCGCAGAACGAAGCTGCCAAATCGTTTTTGTCAATCGCCTCGCCCTTCTGCTCGGCATTGTGCGCAAGGTTAATAACTGCTGTTTTTAACCCGGAGAAAGAAAAATCGAGCGGCGCGTCCTTGATGTGCGAATCCGGCAGCTTGTAGCGTGTCGGATCGCCCTCCTGCGCAAGCTTGTCGATTTTCGGCCCGCCCGGATAGCCCACGCCGAGCACGCGCGCGACCTTATCGAACGCCTCACCCGCCGCGTCGTCCCGCGTACCGCCGAGGATATCAAAATCCGTATAATCGCGCACCATGACAATCTCACTGTGCCCGCCCGACGCAATCAGCGTCAAAAACGGCGGCTTGAGATCGGGATACGCCAAATAAGTCGCCGCGATATGCCCGCGAATGTGATGCACCGGAATAAACGGCTTGTTCAGCGCAAAAGCCAGCGACTTGCCGAAATTTGCACCGACCAGCAGCGCGCCAATCAAGCCCGGCGCACAGGTCGCCGCGACTGCGTCCACCTCATGTTTGTCCATCTTAGCGTCCGACAGTGCCTGCTCGGTCACGCGCACGACCGCCTCCATATGGCGGCGCGAGGCAATTTCCGGCACCACGCCACCGTACAGCGCGTGCGTTTCGATCTGCGTGTCCACCACACTGGAAAGAATGTTCCGTCCGTCCTCGATAACGGCTGCCGCCGTTTCATCACAGGAGGACTCGATAGCCAAAATTCTCATGCGTTGATAACCACCCGTCAAAATGAATATGTCACAAAAAGCAGCACCCGAATCACCGCCGCGATCGGCAGCAGTAACGCGCCGCTTAGGCTCACCTGCAGGCGCACAACCTGCGCTTTTGGATCTCCGCCGCCCTGTACTGCGCGCAGCGCATCGCACAGCGCATGGGCGAACACACAGGCACACATCACCGTTCCGATCAGGCAAAACGCCAGAAACACAATCATGCCTGACCCTCCTCGACCGAAAGCGTTTTTTCAAAACAGCGGCAGTTTTCCGCGCCTGCGGGACTGCCGTAATAAGGAATTTCGCGGAAGCCCAGCTTATGATACAGCGCCGCCGAATCATCGGTCGTGCGGGCGGTCTCCAAAATTGCGCGTGCATAACCATGTGCGGCAGCATCCTGCTCCAGCGCACGAATCAGCGCACTGGCAACGCCCTTCCGCCGGAAAGCTAGAGAAACGAAAATGCGCTTGATTTCCGCGGTTTCCGCGTCGATTTTTTTCCACGCGCCGCAGCCTGCCGCCTTGCCATCCACGTAGGCTACCATGCGCGCATCCAGCAAATGCGGGTCGTTGTATTTGGCATAACGCCGATGCACTTCACCCACTACTTGAAAATAGTACTCGTCCAGCTGCTGCACGAGCGCCAGAAAATCTGCGTTTTCCGCGTCAACAAACCGAATCTCTATGCGTATCACTCCTTCAGAAACAGGGTCATCAGCACCGCATCCTCAGTCGGCACAATGTAAAAATTCTTACGCACGCCAACACGAACAAAGCCTGCGCTCTCATACAGCGCAATCGCGGGCACATTGGATGTACGCACTTCGAGCGTGACAAATGCCAGTGCCTGCGCACGCGCCTCGTCAGTCAGTTCCGCAATCAGCGCGCGAGCGATGCCCTGCCTGCGGCAGTCCGGCGACACCGCAACATTGGTGATGTATCCTTCATCCAGCACGGTCTGACAGCCGACATAGCCAACTGCCTGTCCGTCCCGCTCGGCCACGAGGAAAATGCCCTTGTCAAGCTCCTCCCGCAGCATTTTTTCGCTCCAAGGCGCGTGAAAGCACGCGTTTTCGATTGCTTCCAGTGCCGTCAGATGGCGCTCCGCCATCGGTACGACCGTCATGCGCCGAGTCTCCCGATGATGCTGCGCACGCCCTCGTCGATCTCAGATGCCGCGCGGCGGTAAGTATCCAAATCGCCGCCAAACGGGTCGGATACGTCGCGCTGGGTCAGCGTGAACACCTTGTCCGCGCAGTCCGGGAACAATTCGCATACGCGGTCGTAATGTGCGCCTGTCATGCAAACCAGATAGCGTGCGTTTTGCGCCATCTCGTGCGTCAGCACACGCGAACGGTGCGCGGAAATATCCGCGCCTAGTTCCTTCGCCGCTGTCACAGCGTTGTCCGACGCAGGCAGACCGTCCTGCGTGAACAGCCCAGCGGACGCGGCGGCAAGTCCGGTCTGCTCCTCGCCGCCATGCGCACGGAACAGCCCCTCTGCCATCGGAGAACGGCAGGTGTTGCCCGTGCAAATAAAGATGATTGTATCCATCCAAATTCTCTCCTGTCAGGTTCCAACAAAATTATTTTGTGTCGTACCAGCTGTGCCCCGCCTTGGCTTCCGCAACCAGCGGCGCATCCATTGCGAATGCTGCTTCCATCTCCTCACGCAGCAGCTGCATGGCCGTCTCCTGCTCGGATTTAGGCGCTTCCAGAATCAATTCGTCGTGCACCTGCAAAATCAAGCGGCTTTCCAGCCCCTCCCGCAACAGGCGGTCGCGCACGCGAATCATCGCAATTTTGATGATATCCGCCGCCGTGCCCTGAATGGGCGTGTTCATCGCTACACGCTCACCGAATGAGCGGATGTTAAAGTTGCGGCTTTGCAGCTCAGGCAACGCACGGCGACGACCGAACAGTGTGGTCACATAGCCGTTTTCCTTAGCACTCGCCTTGATATCGTCCATATATTTGGCAACGCCCGGATAGGTGGCCAAATAAGTGCGGATGAACTCACCCGCCTCCTTGCGGGTCACGCCGATATCCTGTGCCAGCGAAAAATCCGAAATGCCGTACACAATGCCAAAGTTGACCGCTTTGCACGAGGAGCGCATCTGCGGCGTGACCTCCTCAAGCGGCACATGGTACACCTTGGCTGCGGTCGCGGCGTGAATGTCCTGCCCCGAGCGGAACGCTTCGATCATGTGCGCATCCTGCGAGATATGCGCGAGCACACGCAGCTCAATCTGTGAATAGTCTGCGTCGATCAGCACATGGTCGTCGTCCGGCGCGACAAACATGCGGCGCAGCTCACGCCCCAACTCGGTACGCACCGGAATATTCTGCAAATTGGGATCGGTCGAAGACAGGCGTCCGGTTGCGGTGACGGTCTGCTGGAAATGCGTGTGGATACGGCCGTCCTTGGGGCTGATGACCTTGAGAAGCCCCTCGACATAGGTGCTCTTCAGCTTGCTCAGCTGACGATACTCCAGAATGCGCGGCACGATCGGGTGATCGCCCGCGATGCGCTCGAGCACTTCCACATTGGTCGAATACCCGGTCTTGGTCTTTTTCGGCGCGGGAAGATGCAGCTTTTCAAACAGCACCTCACCCAGCTGTTTGGGACTGTTGATGTTAAACTCACCGTCCGCATCGTGATAAATCTGCTGGGTCAATTCGCGGATGCGCGCATCCAGCTTGTCCCCGAAAGCGCGGAGTGCGTCCGGCTCGACCGCACAGCCGAGCACCTCCATCTCCGCCAGCACGCGCAAGAGCGGCAGCTCAATTTCATAATATAATTTGCGCATACCCAGCTGTTCAATCTGCTCCGCCGCCTCCGCATAAATCGCGCGGATCGCTACCGCATGCTGCGCACAGGCCGCAGCGGTCGCGTCTTGCCCGCCGAGCGGCGAAACCGCCGACGGATCATCCAAATCCAGCGCAGGCAGTTCGGTGTTGCAGTAGGCCAGCGCGACACGCAGCAAATCATAGCCCGACTGCGTCGGATCGAGTACATAGGCCGCGATGCAGGTGTCAAACCGAATGCCATCGGGCGCGATACCGCGCGTGAGCAGCGCAGCCGCAATCGGCTTGGCATCGTGCAGCACCAGCTCGATCGAGCCGTCAAACAGGCGGCGCAGCAGGTCGTCCCACTCGCTTTCTGCAAAATCGTCCGCAAACAGCACGGCTGCCGTTTCTCCATCCAGCAAACAAGCCGCGCGCAGCGTCTCACCCAGCACGGCAAACACGCGATCAGTCGCGGTCAGCGCATCGAGCAGGGCAAACGCTTCCGCTGCCTGCGTCACGCGCTGCACCTGCACCTCAGGCAGCCGCGGCGCAGCCTGCTCGCCGCTCAAATTCAGCCGTTTGATGAAATTCTTAAATTCCAGCCGCGTCAGCAAGTCATATAGCGCCGCTTCGTCAGGCTGAGCTTCGGGCAGGTTTTCCACATCCAGTTCGAGCGGCGCATTGCGGTCGATCGTTGCCAGCCAATAGCTGTCCCATGCGGACTGCTCGCCCGCCTCCAGCTTGGTGCGCGCGCCTTTCTTGATGCGCGCATCGTCCAGATGCGCGTATACGCCGTCGAGCGAACCAAAATCGTGCAGCAGCTGCA
The DNA here is from genome assembly GCF_944380975.1 of uncultured Agathobaculum sp. Lineage (GTDB taxonomy): Bacteria > Bacillota > Clostridia > Oscillospirales > Butyricicoccaceae > Agathobaculum. The sequence goes on from NZ_CALWJK010000013.1 coordinate 10,293, forward strand.
TCGCCGTCTTTTCCCCAATGCCCGGCACGCCCGGAATATTATCCGACGAATCACCCATCAATGCTTTGAGGTCAATGAGGTAAATCGGGTCAAACCCGTATTTTTCGCGGAATTTCTCGGTATCGTAGCTGTCGTAAGTGGTCTGGCCCATTTTGGTCGTCACGAGCCGCACCGTCGTGCCGCCGCCGACCAGCTGCAAGCTGTCGCGGTCGCCCGTAACGACCACACACTGGTCACCGTGCTCGTTTGCGCGGCGGCTGATCGTGCCAATCAGATCGTCCGCCTCGTAGCCGGGCAGCTCGCAGCGCGTCAGCCCCATCGCGTCCAGCACCTCTTTGACCACGGGCAGCTGCGCCGCCAGTTCATCCGGCATGCCCTTGCGCGTGGCTTTATAGGAATCAAATTTCAAATGCCGGAAGGTTTTTTCCCGCACATCAAAGCAAACGACCGTGCGGTCGGGCTTTTCATCGTCCTGCAATTTAAACAGTGTGGCAAGAAAGCCATAAACCGCATTGGTCGGCAGTCCCTCGTGGTTGGAGAGCTGCCGCACACCGTAAAACGCGCGGTTCAAAATGCTGTTGCCGTCGATCACCATGATTTTCATGCAAACATTCTCCATTTTTCTGCAAATTTCTGCTTAGATTTATTATATCCTATAACTGCGCATATTTCCAGACAAAATAAGGGACGGAGCATTTCGCCCCGTCCCCTGTTCCTTGGTTGTTTACGCGCCGAACCGCATTTGCAGCCGCAGCCGGTCGGCAATCATCGAAATGAATTCAGAGTTGGTCGGTTTTCCCTTGACGCCCGAAACCGTATAACCGAAATAGCTTTGCAGCGTTTCGATATCGCCGCGGTCCCACGCCACTTCGATGGCATGTCGGATGGCTCGTTCCACACGCGAAGAAGTGGTTTTAAATTTCTTGGCAATCGAGGGATACAGCACCTTTGTGATCGCGCTCACCGCTTCCATATCATTGACCGCCATCATAATTGCTTCCCGCAGATACTGGTAGCCCTTGATATGCGCCGGCACGCCAACCTGATGAATCACCTCAGTCACGCGCACCTCGAGCGCTTTGCCTTCCCCCGACGGGGCTTCCTCCTGCTTTCCCTCTCGCCACAGGCGAATGCGTTCACACACCCGCTCGGCTTCCATCGGCTTGCGCAGAAACATATCCACGCCCAGCGCAGTGCATTCCGCACCAGCCTGCGGACTGGCAAAAGCGGAAAGAACCACCACCGCCGTCTTGTTCTGTTCCTGACTGCGCAGTCGGCTGATAACCGAAATGCCGTCCATCACCGGCAGCACCAGATCAATGATGAGCACATCCGGCCGCAGCTCCTGCACAGCTGCAAGGGCCTTTCCGCCATCCTCTGCCATTCCAACCAGTTCCATGTCGTCTGCTTTTTCCAGCGCCGCTGCCATACGTGCGCAAAATTCGCTGTCGTCGTCCGCGAGCAATACCCGGATTTTCTGTTCCATGATGTCTATACCAGCTTTCCGAAAAATTAGTCGTCTCTCTTTCTTGTCACTAATTTACCATATAATGCCAAATAGTTCAAGGAAAATATCGAAATCCGGCATATATTTTGTTCGACAGCATTCGACAAAATTCGACAAATTACAATTTTTTCCGATTAGTTTTCCATTTCCTCAATCATGCGTTCGATACCGATTGCATAACCGCAGGTCGGGTCATTTACCAGTACATGCGTCACCGCACCGATCAGTTTGCCGTTTTGCAGAACAGGCGAACCGGACATACCCTGCACGATACCGCCGGTTTTTTCAATCAGCTCCGGATCGGTCACGCGCAGCATCATACCGCGCCCATATTCATCGTCCTCCGGATAAATTTTTTCCACCTGCACAGAATACCTTTCGACCGTATCGCCTTCCACATTGGTCAGGATTTCCGCTTCACCCACCTCGATTTCATCCGCCGAGGCTACTGGAACGGATTCCAGCGACGAATAGATCGAGCTGTCGGTCAGCGTGCCGAAGATACCGCTTTCTGTGTTTTCGTCCACGGTACCAATCGCATTGTCCGAGTCAAACTCGCCCTGCAATGCACCCGGTTCACCGACCTCGCCGCGCTGCACTGAGCCGACCGAGGACTCAATCAGACTGCCGTCCCGCAGCGGGATCAGCACACCGGCTTCGTTGTCACAGATACCGTGACCGAGCGAACCGTATGCGCCCGTTTCGGGATCGACATAGGTCAGCGTACCGATACCAGCCATGCCGTCACGCGCGAGCACGCCGATGCGATACACGCCGTCCTCATCCGCGCACGGTGTCACGGTCACTGTTCGGCTGCTGCCATCACTTTCGAGCGTCAGCTCCACCGGTTGCCCACCGGAAAGCGCGATCTGTTTTTGCAGATCATCGTTGGCGCTGATTTCCGCTCCGTTGACCCCTATGATCAGATCTCCTTCCTGCACGCCTGCCTCCCGCGCAGGGCAGACCGCACCGTCCGCTGTCTGCACATCATCCAGCCGCACGACCAGCACACCATCGGCGCTCATCTGAATGCCGACCGTATGGCCGATTGGAATGAGGGAGGAAATCTCGGCCGCCTGCGCGGAAACCAGCATCGCAAGGGTCAAAATCAGGGAAACTACGATTTTTCTTGCATTTTTTTGCTGCATTTTTTCACCTCCGCGTTTACTATGCCACGGATGTGCCGCAAAAACGCCTGTGAACCTTTGCTATTCCCATACGTTTTTTGGCTGCGCGAAAAGACTTTGGTGATGGGAAGTTTTTCTCCTGTGCAAAAACAGCGATTTCCGCGCACTTCTGTGGGGGAAACCGCCGTCTAATGAAAAATTTACAAAAGAATTAACTTGCAAATAACGTAAGACAGCGGCTTGTCCGAGTCAAACCGGACAAGCCGCTGTGTTTTTATCTTCTGCTCAAACCGTGCCGAGCGTCTGCGCGCAGGGCAGACCAAATCCGTCGCGCGCCGCGCGCACGCCGCAGCCGATCGCCTTGGCCATGACGTAGGACGCAAGCGTGCCGACTGCATTGAGGTCAGCTTGCTCGTGACCGACCGAGCACGCGTAAATCGAGTCTCCGTCCGCCGTGGTATGCACCGGACGGATCGCGCGCGCAAAGCCGTTGTGCGCCATCGAAGCCACGCGCGTCAGCTCCGCTTTGCTGAAAGCCGCGTTGGTTACGATTGCGCCGATCGTCGTATTGGTCGCCGTCTTTTTATTGGCGGAAAACGGGTTGCGCGCCGTTTCGATGCCTGCATACATCTGCTCCTCGGTCAAGCGCAAGCCGCGCCCATCCTCGGTGCGCAAACCCGCGATCTGGCGGCCTGTGTCCACATCAAAAATATCGCCCAGCGCGTTGACCACGACAATTGCCCCCACGCGAATCGCGCCCGCCTGCACTGCGTACGCGCCGATGCCGCTTTTCATCGCATACGGCGCGCCGCAGAATTTGCCGACCGTTGCGCCCATGCCGCCGCCCACACAGCCGAGTTTCAACTCAGTGCGCGAAGCCTGCTCGCATGCGCGATACGCCATCGCGCCATCCGGCCGCACGGTTTTGTCGCCAACCGCAAGGTCAAAAATACAAGATTGCGCCACCAGCGGCACAGGCGTGATGCCTGTGTCAAAGCCGATGCCGCGCTCTTCCAGAAAACGCATCACGCCGCCCGCGGCGTCCAGCCCGAACGCTGATCCGCCCGAAAGCACCAGCGCGTGCAGTCCTGCCGCATCTGCGACCGGCGCAAGCAGCGGCGTTTCGCGGCTGGCTGGGCCGCCGCCACGAATATCCACACCTGTCGGCGCGCACTCGTCAAACAGCAGCACAGTCACGCCCGTACCCGCTGCCTCGTCCTGTGCCTGACCAACCTGAAACCCGCCGACCTGCATAAAATCTATCTGTTGCATACCGTTCCTCCTGTGAAAAAAAGCTGCAAAAATGCAGCTTTTTTATTGATTCTTCCGTCAGGCTGCGCCCTGCTGCGCATTTTTTGCGCCGCGGCGACCGAAAATGCCGATCAGCACCTTGCCGACCGCCAGCGTCAATACCGCAGCGATAAGCGCTTCGGGCACACCGTTGATGCACACGACACCCATAATGACCTTGAGCAGCAGATCAAAGCTCTGGCCACCTGCCGCCGCATATTGCTCGCCAAACAGCAGGTAAATCAGGCCCATCACGCCGATCGTGTTGACCATCGAGCCGATGAACCCTGCCACCGGCAGCGCGACCGCCTGTTTATCATGCGAAACGCACATGATGAACTGGAATACTAGTCCCGCAATCACGCCGATCACCACGCGCGGCACGATCGCCACGATCAGGCTGGTCCAGTTGCCGGAAAACTCCGGACTGAAGCTGTAAAATGGGGTAAACACGAACGAGGTCAGGTTGGGGGTGACCGTCGCACGGATGACGCTCGTCACGCCGAACACCGCGCCCAACACGCCGCCCATTTTCGGCCCCAGCAGACACGCACCCAGAATGACCGGGATGTGCATGGTGGTCGCGTTCATAAAGCCGAGCGGTATGTAGCCCAGCGGCGTAAACGCCAGCACCAGTTCGAGCGCCACCAGCAGCGCCATTTGCGCCAGCAGCCTTACGTCTGTCTTTTTTTGATTCATATTCTGTTTTCCTCCTGCTCCCGTCCCGCCCTTTTCGTCGGGTACAGGGCTTATTCGGTCAATACGTTTCAGGAACGGTTGCGTTTCCAGATCAGATGCAGTCCATCCAGCAGCAGATTTTTGTCATACTCGCACGGAACATGTAAGTATGGCAGCACCAGCGGCGCACAATCGCCCGTGACAACCACATGCGGGGTCTGTCCGAGCGCATCGGCAAACCGCGCGACCATGCCATCCACCATGGCGGCCGCACCGTAAACCGCACCCACGCGCATCGCGTCAACCGTGTTGCGTGCCAGAACGCTCTCGTTTTTGGCTTCGAGCGCCACCGACGGCAGCTGTGCCGCCTGCTCACGCAAAGCCTCCACACTCAGCCGCACGCCCGCGGTAATCGCAGAACCGACCAGCGCACCGGCTGCATCAAGCACAGTGAAGGCCGTTGCCGTACCAAGACACACCACCACGCAGGGCAGCTTTCCTTTGGCGCGCGCAGCCACCGCGCCCGCCACGCGATCCGAGCCAACCTGCCGCGGCTGCTCCGAACGGATGTTGAGGCCGGTTTTCACTCCGCTGGACACCTCGATCACATCAGTGACACCCAGCAGGCGCAGCGCATCCTCCAGCACGGACACCATGCCCGGCACCACCGAGCTAAGCACCGCGCCGCGAATGCGTCCGGACGGCACGCCATACAGGTCAAAGACCTGCCGCAGCTTGCAGGCGTAGTCATCCCCGGTCTGCTTGGGCTCGGTCGCGATGGAAGCGGCAAAAACCTGCGCGTCTTCCTCATAACCGCCCAGCAAAACGTGGCTGTTTCCTGCGTTCACTGCGATCAGCATGGCGTTTCTTCCTTTCCGGCGTATTGCCACCGCTATTATACGCCCGTGACGTCCGCTTGGCAAGCATTTATTTGGGCAGCATAACCGGCGCGGCCAGCAATGTCCACAGCGCCGCATATTTGGGACAGATTTGTCCCTGAATATTGCCCTTTTCCTGCGAATAGTCCCACACATCCATGTGATAAACGCGGTTGACCGTGCAGCCGACCACAAATTCCGCCGCTGTGATGCATGCCGCGCCGCACAGGCAGCGCGCAAGCGGCTTTTCCTCACGCACATGACTGCGCAGCCGGTGCAGCCCGACCAGCACCGCGCCGCCGGTCAGCGCCATCGTCCAATGCGTGTAGCCGCGCCAAAGGATCTCGATAAGTGAATAACCACCCGCGCCCAACAAAAAAAGTCCCGCTGTTTGTCCTTTCATCACAAATCACCGGAACTTATTTTGCCTGTTTTGTCTTTTTTTATGCCTGTTCTGCGCGGCAAGCCGCAAGCGCTGCGGCAAAATCGCCCTCGACAATGCACGCGCTGCAAGCCAGCATCAGATTGAGCGGCAGGCCGAAATTCTCGACCGAAAAGCCGTTGTCATCCTGCTCACCCAGCTTTTCGCGCAGGCTGCGCGCATCCGACACATAACCGTACACCGTTTTGCCCTTAGCAATGGCATAGCCGACCTCAAAGCAGGTGCCGCTGTCCGGCTCCGCGCCACGGAAGGGGTTGAGGTTGGCGATCACGATATCCGCACTGTCGATCAGCCCGCAGTTGCCCGCAAAAATCTCCTGCGCGGTATCCGCCTCGTTGTCAAACGGATACAGGCCAACAAAACCCTTTTCTGCACACATCATTTTCATTTTCGCGCCGCGCTGTACCGCATCCGGCGCAAACACATCAAAGCCCGCAAGATAAATCTTTTTCATTGTCCTCTCCTTTTCTGCTCCGCATCACAACACACGACAGATGCAATCCACGACAAACAATAGAAACAGCACTGTAAACAAAATCTGCCGCCATTTTTCACTTAGCCGCGCCATGCCCTTTTCCAGCAGCGGCTGCAAGCCGTACAGGATCACCATACCGCCCACCCCGAAGCGCAGGCTGGCCGAGAGGCAGATGCGCCCCTGCCACTGGATGGTGTACCGCGTGTAATCCCACAACCAGCCGCCGGTCGTCCACTCAAGCAGATAACTGGCAATCAGCTCCACAACGGTCGTCAGCACGACCACCGCGGCGAACACCACAACCGGCATTATATTGACCCTGCCAACCCGCAGCGGTCTGCGCGACAGTCCGCGCAAGCACCCCAGAATCAGCAGCGCCCCAATCCCGTATACCGGCAAATACGGCCCGAACAGAAAACCACGATTGGAAAAGCCCCAGCGGTATACCACGACCTCCAAAAACACCTCATAAATCCATCCAAGCGCCGCATACACCCAGAAATACAGGAAACCCGTCTGGAAGCGCTCGAACCCCGTCTTGTTCTCTGCCACTGCCATACCCCCTATCAATCGTACCAGCAGTATATCATACTTTTGCATGCGGGAAAAGCGGGCAAAACAAAAGCGGTCGCATAAAGCGACCGCTTTCTATGTAAAATCACGTTTTGGCTTGACCGCGGATTTTCCGAATTCCATGACGTACTATCGCTACCAGACTGTCCACCGCCCATGCGATGAGCACCGCACCCAAAATCGTACACACGGTCAGCACCGCATAAAACACATATCGGTTCATTTCCGGCCAATGCTCGAGCAAAAAGCGAGAGCAACGGGTCAGAACCAGCACATGCGCCAAGTACGCTTCATAGGAATGCTTTCCCACGAAACCGCACACGCGCTGCACCGCACGCCAATGCGCCAGCCATTCCGCCGCCCCATATAAAAACAGAATGGAAACCATGGTCAGCACCGCATAGCCGGGCGAAAAATAGCTGACGCAGTTGAAATTGACCGCGCCCTCCTGATACACTGCGCGCACGCTCAGCCACATCGCATAGCCCACCGCGCCCACGCTGATCAGTCCCGCCGGCACGATCAGCCGACGCGCCCATTTGGCAAAGACTTCAGGAGTTAAACCGCACAGCGCGCCCAACGCAAAATAGCCCGTCCACAGCAAAAAGCCGCGCGTGCGCCAAGTGACCAAAATCTGATGCGCCCAGCCATCACTCGGACGGAAAGCGAGCAGCAGCAGCCATGCGCCCAGCAGTACCGCAGATGCCACAATCATCCGTCTCTTGGTCGTGCAGCACCGCCGCAATCCGTTCCGCGCCGCAAAAAGCAGCGGCACCAACACGACGAATTGCAAAATCATCGTCACATACCACAGATGATAGCTCGCGTCGCCATACACCATGCCTCGCGCTACGCCGCGCAGCGTCACCGGCTTTTCCGCGTACCACAGATACACCGCCGTCCATATCGCATAGGGAATCACCAGCTGCCGCACCCGCTTTGCCAGATACGGCGCATAGCGCGGCGGTTCCCGATAAACATAAAACAATGCCGCGCCGAACAGCATCACAAACAGCGGTACGGCAAAACGAAGCGGCTCAAACGAAGCGGCAATGATCACCTTTTCGCTCGAACCGATGTCATACCGACGTGCGTATGCACCCAATATATGCTGCACCGCGACCGCCGCAAATGCGGCGGTACGCAGTACATCCCATGACGGCATATGCGGCCTGCGTGCAACGATAACCGCGCCGTCTTTTGTCTGTGTCATTGGAGCAAACCTGAATGCGTTCCCTTTTACAGGCGCGCTTCCAGCTCGCGGCGGCGCTCCTCAAAGCCCGGCTTGCCCAGCAGCGCAAACATGTTCTTCTTGTATGCCTCTACACCCGGCTGGTTGAACGGGTTGACACCGAGCAGATAGCCCGAAATGCCGCAGGCCTTTTCAAAGAAGTAAACCAGATAACCGAAGTGCCATGCGTCCGCCTTGTCGATCTCCACAATGATGTTAGGCGTACCGCCGTCCATATGCGCCATCAGCGTGCCCTGATATGCCTTGGAGTTGACAAACTGCACGCTCTTGCCCGCCAGATAGTTCAGGCCGTCGATATCCTCAGCAGTCTCCTCGATATAGCTCTCAGAGCGCGGCTCCTTGACCCAAACCACAGTCTCGAACATGTTGCGGCTGCCATCCTGAATGAACTGACCGATCGAGTGCAGGTCGGTCGAGAAGTTGGCAGAAGTTGCAAACAGTCCCTTGTGATCCTTACCCTCGGACTCATCAAACAGCTGCTTGAACCACTCGCCGAGCATAACAAGAGCCGGCTCGTAGTTGACGAGAATTTCCATTGCCTTGCCCTTCTGATGCAGGATGTTGCGCAGCGCTGCATACTTGGCGCAGTCGTGATCGGTACCATCGGCAAACGCCTTGCGTGCCTCAGCCGCACCAGCCATCGCCGCGTCGATATCCAAACCGGCCGCCGCCATCGGCAGCAGGCCAACCGCCGTCAGCACGGAAAAACGGCCGCCAACGTCGTCCGGCACAACAAAGGTCTCATAGCCCTCGTCATCCGCAAGCTTCTTGAGCGCGCCGCGCGCCTTGTCGGTGGTTGCGAAGATGCGCTCCTTCGCACCTTCCTTGCCGTACTTCTCTTCGATCAGCTTTTTGAAGATGCGGAACGCGATGGCCGGCTCGGTCGTCGTACCCGACTTGGAAATCACGTTGATGCAGAAGTCGCGCTCACCGATGATTTTGATGACGTCGTTGAGATAGGAGGACGAGATGTTGCTGCCAACAAAGTAAACCTCCGGGATACCCTCCGGACGGATGCCGTTATACATCTGGCCGTTAACGAACTCGATTGCAGCACGTGCGCCCAGATAGGAACCGCCGATGCCGATCACAACCAGCACATCGCAGGTCTGCTGAATTTTCTTGGCTGCCTGCTTGATGCGGGCAAACTCTTCCTTGTCATATGCTTCCGGCAGGTCGACCCAGCCCAGAAAATCATTGCCCGCACCGCTTCTGTTGTGCAGCGTATCCTGTGCCGCCTTCACCAGCGGCGCCATGCAGGCCAGTTCTTCCTCGCCCACAAAACCCTGTAATCCTGTCAGTTTCAATTCCATCGACATAACTGCATTTCCCCTTCGTTCATATTCTCCAAAGTCATTGAATTAACTTTCAATAACGCTTTTATTAGTATACCATATCTTTGCAAAAGCGCAAGGCGATTGTTGACCTTCTACAAAACCGCTCCTTGACCGACATGTAAATACGGTATTTTTGCCCACTTCGTTGCTATGAAATGGGAAAAAGCCACTCCCGACGTGGGAGCGGCTTTGCCTTTAACGGTAGATCGGGAATTTCGCGCAAATATCGCAAACATTGTGACGGATTTCTTCTGCCTTATTGTCGAAATCGGTCGCTGCCTGCCAGATAAATTCCGCAATATGCAGCATTTCCGGCTCACCGAAGCCACGCGAAGTAACCGCCGGCGTGCCGACGCGCTGACCGGAAGTGACAAACGGGCTCTCCGGATCGTTCGGGATCGCGTTCTTATTGGCAGTGATATACACCTCGTCCAGACGGTGCTGCAATTCCTTGCCGGTGATGCCGGTCTTGCGCAGGTCGATCAGCATGAGGTGGTTGTCCGTGCCGCCGGAAACCAGATCAAAGCCCTGATCGAGCAGCGCCTTTGCCAGCACGCGCGCATTGGTGATGACCTGTTGCTGGTATGCCTTGAACTCGGGCTTGAGCGCCTCGCCAAAGCAGACTGCCTTGGCCGCGATCACATGCTCCAGCGGGCCGCCCTGCGTACCCGGGAAAATCGCCTTGTTGAACTTCTTGCCCAGTTCCTCATTGTTGGACAGGATCACGCCGCCGCGCGGACCGCGCAGCGTCTTGTGGGTGGTGGTGGTCACTACGTCCGCATAGGGCAGCGGGCTCATGTGCAGGCCGGCTGCAACCAGACCCGCGATATGCGCCATATCGACAAACAGGTATGCGCCGACCTCGTGCGCAATCTCTGCAAACTTGGCAAAGTCAATGGCACGCGGATACGCGGACGCACCTGCGATAATCATCTTGGGCTTTTCCTTCTTGGCCAGATCACGCACTGCGTCATAATCAATATAGCCGTTTTCATCCACACCGTAAGATACGATATGGTACAGCAGACCGGACTGGTTGACCGGCGAGCCATGCGTCAGATGGCCGCCATTGTCCAGACTCATACCCAGCACGGTATCGCCCGGCTGGCACAGCGCCTGATACACCGCCATATTGGCCTGTGCGCCCGAATGCGGCTGCACATTGGCGTACTTTGCGCCGAACACTTCACACACACGTTTGATGGCCAGATTCTCGACCTCGTCTACACATTCGCAGCCGCCATAGTAGCGCTTGCCCGGATAGCCTTCCGCATACTTATTGGTCAGCACCGAACCCATCGCAGCCATAACAGCTTCGCTGACGATATTCTCAGACGCGATCAACTCAATGTTGCGAGCCTGACGATCGTATTCTGCCTGCATCATACGACCCAACTCGGAATCATACGCCTTTACAAATTCCATTGCTTCGCGTACCATTTTTCAACCTCCAAAACGTGCGATTTCATTCTGCTATTTAATTAAACCATATTTTAACCCTTGATTCTATTGGCAAACAGATAGATTTTGCTCCTGCTTCTCCCCGCATTATGTTGAAAATGTTAAATTGGAGAACTTGTCTTGCATTCTCCACCAGATATGGTATGATAGTATCATATACGCTGTCAGGAGAGGATTCCCATGACCAAGAAAGAACGCGCTCGCGCGGTGACCGAACTGCTGCGCGAGGTCTATCCCGAAGCGATATGTGCGCTGCACTATACCCATGATTACGAGCTGCTGTTCGCCACCCGGCTTTCCGCCCAGTGTACGGACGCACGCGTCAATATCGTCACCGAAACACTGTTCAAGCAATTTCCCACGCTGGAAAGCTATGCCGAGGCTCCGGAAGAGGAAATCGCGGAAGCGATCAAGACCTGCGGCCTGTTCCGCACCAAGGCGCGCGACCTCAAAGCCTGCGCGATCATGCTGCTGAGCGAATATGACGGCAAAGTCCCCGACAACATGGAGGATTTGCTCAAGCTTCCCGGCGTTGGCCGCAAGACGGCGAACCTGATCCTCGGCGATATTTTCGGCAAGCCTGCCATTGTGACCGACACGCACTGCATCCGCCTGTCCAACCGCTTGGGCTTTGTGAAAAACGAAAAAGACCCCGTCAAGGTGGAAAATGCGCTGCGCAAGCTGATCGACCCGGCTGAGTCCTCTGACTTCTGCCACCGTCTGGTGCTGTTTGGCCGGGAGCACTGCACCGCGCGCAACCCCAAATGCGAAAACTGCCCGCTCGGTGCGGTCTGCCCTTCTTATCCTGTCACAAAATAATACCTTTCAAACGCAAAAAACGACGCAGGCATGCCTGCGTCGTTTTTTTATCCAATCCGGTGTTACTTGGTATCCCAGCCGTTTTCCTCGGTCGCTTCGATCAAACAGGTTTCACTGTTCAGTCCGCGCCCCTCAAAGGCCGGGCGGTTGTTTTCATAAATCAGCCGCAGCCCTTCCAGCGTCAGGTTGGGGTCGACCTCGTCAATCAGGTCGCAGTACTCCGCCATCATGCGGCCCATGCCGCCCGTGGCGATCACGCGCGCATTGCCGCCCAGTTCTTCGCGAATGTCCGTGATGATGCCGCTCAGCGCCCCAACATAGCCGCGCACCGCGCCCGACTGCATAGACTGCACCGTGGTTTTGCCGATAGCGTGCTCCGGACGCTCGATATCCACGCGCGGCAGCTTGGACGCCTTGAGGAACAGCGCCTCCATTGCGACCTTGATACCCGGGAAGATCGCGCCGCCCTGATACGCGCCGCTTTCGTCGATCGCATCAAACGTGGTGGCCGTGCCAATATCTACGATTACCAGCGGCTTGCCATACTTGCGTACTGCCGAAACAGCATTGACCAGCCGGTCTGCGCCGACTTCGCGCGGGTTTGCATAGCAGTTTTCAATGCCGATATCCACGTCGCGGCCCGCAATGACCGGGCGCACCCGCAGATACTTGCGGATTGCATTGATGAGTGTGTACATCACCGGCGGCACAACCGACGCGATGATAACCGCCCGCGTCTCGTTGCGGTCAATGCCATGAAAATGATAATACTGCGAGATCTGCATGCCAAGCTCGTCCGAGGTTCGCTCGGCGTTGGTCGAAATACGGAATGTACCGCGCAGCCGCTCCCCTTCATATAATCCAAACACCATATTGGTGTTGCCTACGTCAATTGCCAAAAGCATATCTTTTCCCCTTAGCTTTTTAATGTCCAATTCTCTCACACCGCAGCAATGCTCCATCCTCATCAAGGAGTTCGATCCGCTGCGGCTGCCCGTTTTCCACTGTCAGCCGACCATAGCTGGCCGGACCGCCGCGCGGCAGGCTGATACTGCCCGGATTGCAGACCAGAACACCGTGTACGCGCTCCAGATACATACGATGCGTATGCCCGAAAAAGGCAAGTCCGCAGTTTTCTTCCCGTGCGTGCTGCGCTACCAGCTTGCCTTCGCGCATGTAGACCTGTTCCCGATGCCCATGCGTGAGAAAAATACGCACGCCGCCGGACGTGACCACCGCATGTTCTGGCATATCGCGGTCAAAAAAATCATTATTGCCCCGCACCCCGCACACGGTCAGCTGCGGAAACACATGCTGAAGTTCACGCGCATCATCCGTGTGGTCGCCCAGATGCAGCACCATATCCGGTGCCTCCCGCTCAACCGCACAGGCCATGCTCACATTATAGCCATGTGAATCCGAAAAAATCAGTATCTTCAAGGCTCTGCCTCCTTTCCGGCGACACAGCAGTATTTTACAACGGGATTGCACGCTTGTAAACCCTCTTGCTCACATTTTTCCATTTCGCCGCATATACTGGCAACAAACGATGCATGGAAAGGGATGGGAACAATGCCCAATCAAGAGGAAATTCTCCGCCGTATTGCGGAGCAGGCCGGAAAAGCCGATGCTCTTGCGCAGCTGCAAGCCGCTCTGCACACACCGGACGGACAAAAAGCCGCCCGGATCATTTCAGACCGCCACGCGGCCGATCTGGAACGCGCCGCACAGGCCGCCCAACGCGGCGATATGGGCGAAGCCGCCCGTCTGGCGCGGCAGCTGATGCAGACCGAGGAAGGCGCAGGCCTTGCCGCACAGCTGAAAAAAATCTTCGGCAAATAAGAAGGAGGCCCCGCTATGGATAACGATATGCTGTCCTCCCTGCTGAGCGACCCGGAAGCGCTGCAAAACGCGATGAAAACCGTCTCCGGTATGCTGGGCGGCACGGAACAGTCCGCGCCGTCCTCCGTCAATGACTACGATCCCACCGCCGAGTGGATGGAGCGGGCGCTTCCCGTGTTCGGCGCGATCGTCCAGAGCGGGCAAGGCGCGGTGAAACAGGAAAAGCGCGCCCTTTTGGGCGCGCTCAAGCCGTTCGTCACCGATGAAGTTGCAGGCCAGTTCGATCACGCCATGCGTCTGGTCAGCATGGCGCGCATGGCGCGCGCAGCGCTCGGCCAGTTCGGCCAGCTGCGACGCTCGGACGGCGCTGCGCCGCCCGATGACAACACACGCGCGCTTTGAAGCGAAAGGAGGGCAACCGTTTTTGTACAACCGCTATCTGACCGAAGCCGCGCACAGCGCGCCGCTACATAACGAACCGCCACCGCAGCCCCCACCGCCCCCACCGCAGAGCGGGCAAGCCGCCTCCGTACTGGCAGACCTGTCACGCGGTCTGTCCGGCCGCCTGCAAAACATCCGTCTGGATGCGGACACCATTATCGCGCTGGTCATCGTCTGGTTTCTGCTTTCCGACGATGGCGGCGAGGTGGACTGGGAGCAGCTCATCCTGATCGGCGTGCTGCTCGTTCTGGGGATCTGACCCGCGTCAGATCCCTTTTTGCATGCCCACCATTTTATTGCGCCTGTAATCGTTCAGCCGCAGCATCTGCCAACTTTGCAAACTCTGCAAGGCTGAGCCGCTCGCCACGCACGCGCGTATTCAATCCGATCGACTCGATGAGCGATGTGATGCCGTCCTTGCCAAGTCGGTCGCCCAGTACTGGGCCGAGTGCATTGACCAGCGTCTTGCGGCGCATATTGAACGCCGCACGCACCAGCGCAAAGAACAGCTTTTCGTCCCGCGTTTCGACCGCGGGACGCTCAAGCGGGGTCAGCCGCAGCACGGCAGAATCCACCTTAGGCCGCGGCACGAAGCAATCCGCGGGCACGTCGAACAGAATTTCCGCCGCCGCATGATATTGCACATAAATCGAGAACGCGGAGTATGCCGCCGTGCCGGGCGCGGCGCAGATGCGCTGCGCGACCTCCTTCTGCACCATGACCGTGATCTTGTCAAACGCGCGGCTCTCAAGCAGCGCGGTGATTGCGGGGGTGGTAATATAATACGGCAGGTTGGCGCAGGCAACGGCGTGTGCATCTCCGAATTTCTCCGCGCACAGCGCGGCAAGATCGAGCGCGAGCACATCGCCCTGCACGACCTCAAAATTGTCAAACTCCGCCATGGTTTCATCCAGCACAGGCAGCAGCGCGCGGTCCAGTTCGACCGCAACCACCCGCCCTGCCGTGCGGCACAGTTCCGCGGTCAGGCAGCCCATGCCCGGACCGACTTCGACCACGTTGCCGGCTTCCGCCGCGCCGCTCATAGCGGCAATGCGCTGCGGCACGGAAATATCGGTCAGAAAATTCTGTCCGAGCGATTTGGAAAAGTGGAATCCGTGCTTTGCCAGCACCGCACGGATCACATCAATATCACAAAGGTTCATTTGTTTCCTTTCCTCAGAAAAGGCCGGCGGCAGAAGTGCCGCCGGCCTTTGTTTTGTTGTGTCAATGGAGCCTGTCCACACTTGGACGCCCCAATGTGTATTTATTCCTCGCCTTCGATCAGGCCGTAACCGCCTGCCGCACGCTTGTAAACGACCGCATGAATATTGTTGTCGTCCGCATTGCGGAAGAAGTAGAACTGATGGTCGAGCAGATTCATCTGCAGGATCGCTTCGTCCACGCTCATGGGCTTAACGTCAAACTTCTTGCGGCGCACGATATCGAAATCCTCTTCCGACAGCGCGGCCTGCTGCTCCGCGATCTTATCAAACGCGCCCTCACGCAGGCGCTTTTCCAAACGGGTCTTGTGCTTGCGGATCTGGCGCTCGATGCTGCTGATGGCACCGTCCACGGATGCAAACATGTCGGTCGTGGTTTCCTCCGCGCGCACGACCAGTCCGGCCTGGCGCACTGTAATTTCCACGGTTTGCTTGCCGCGCAGCTCGCTGAAGGTCAGTGTCGTGTCGGAATCCTGATGAAAATACCGATCCAGCTTTTCGACCTTGCGCAGCGCGTATTGCCGCAGATCGTCGTCAATTTTCATTTTTCTCTCGACGATGGTAAACTTCATAACATCATCTCCTATCGGGCAGAATGCCCAAGATACTTTGGCGTTGCCGTCCGCCGATGGCTGCGGCCGCCATATGGGGTTTTGCTATATTCAGTATACCACGCCTTCGGGCAAAATGTCCAATCTATTTTACGTAAGTTCACAAATTGTTCAGCAGTTTCCCTAACCGTTCCTCAAATCTCGCCCTCTGCATGGCGCGTGACATGGCAGGAGATATTCACCACGCACGGCAGGCCTGCGATATGCGTGCCGAACGGCTCGATCGCACAGGAAAGCGCGGTCACTGTGCCGCCGAGTCCCTGCGGGCCGACGCCCGAGGCATTGACCTTGTCCAGAATCGCCTGCTCCATTTCCGCATACAGCGGATCGGCGTTGTGTTCTCCCACCGGACGCAGCAGCGCGCGCTTGGCCAAGAACGCCGCCTTATCGCTCGTGCCGCCCAAACCTACGCCAATCACGATCGGCGGGCAGGGGTTTGAGCCTGCGTTGATGCAGGCATCCGCAATGAAATCCACGATCTGCTCTTTGGTCGCGGCGGGCGTGAACATCTTCATCGCGCTCATGTTCTCCGAGCCAAACCCCTTGGGCGCAACCGTAATGCGCACCTTGTCACCCGGCACGATCGAGGTATACAGCACGCATGGCGTGTTGTCGTTCGTATTCTCGCGGCGCAGCGGATCGCCCACGACGGACAGGCGCAGATAACCGTCGATATAGCCGCGGCGCACGCCCTCGGTCACCGCGTCCTCAAATGCGCCGCCCGTCAGGTGCACATCCTGTCCGACCTCGGCAAACACGATCGCCATGCCGGTGTCCTGACAGACCGGCACATCGTTTTCGCGCGCCAGATCACAGTTTGCGATCATCTCACCGAAAATCTCCCTGCCAAGCGGCGACTGCTCAGCCTGCTGGCCGTCCACGAACGCCTGCCGCAGATCAGCGGGCAGGTAATAGTTTGCGTCGATGCACAGCTGCCGCACCAGCTTTGTTACTTCCGAAACGTCGATCGTTCTCATGTTGTCCTCCTGTATTCCAGTGCGCCGTTTACCCAAACGGCCTGCACTTGAGTTGCAAAATCCAGCGGGTCGCCGCTCCACAGCACGCAGTCTGCATCTAGCCCAACCTGCAAACTGCCGATACGCTGCGCCATGCCCGCAATCTGCGCCGGCACCGACGTGACCGCGCGCAGCGCATCGGTTTTATCCATCCCCGCGCGCACGGCAAGCATCAGCGCCATCGGCAGAAGCCGCAGCGGAATCTCCGGATGATCGACCGTGATGGCGGTCGGGATGCCCGCGCGGGCAAGAATACCCGGTGCTGCATCGGTCAGGTTTCGCAATTCCGGCTTGGAGCGATCGGTCATATACGGCCCGCTCACGACCGGCACGCCCTCTGCCGCCAGCAAATCGGCCACCAAATGCGCTTCCGTGCCGTGCACAATGACCGGCTTGATAGCAAACTCCTTGGCAATACGCAGCGCGGTAAAGATATCGTCCGCGCGGTGGGCATGGAAATGCGCCTCGATCTTACCCCAGAGCAGCGGCAGAAGCGCCTCCAGCTTTGCGTCGTAGTCCGGCCCGTCGTCCTCCGGGTCACTCTCAGCACGCTCTTTCCGCGCCAAATACTCCTTGGCCTTATATAACTGCTCCCGCATCAGCGCAGCCGTCGCCATGCGGGTGACCGGGCTTTCATCCTTATCGTGATAGACTGACTTCGGGTTTTCTCCGAGCGCAAATTTGATCGCCAGCGGCGCTTTGAGCACCATATCGTCCACCCGACGTCCCGCTGTTTTGATGAGCGCAATCTGCCCGCCGATTGGGTTCGCGCTGCCCGGGCTGACCGCGGTCGCGGCCACACCGGCCTCGACCGCTTCGCGGAACGCGCGGTCCATCGGATTGATGCCGTCGATCGCGCGCAGATGCGGCGTGACGGGATCGGTGTCCTCGTTGCCGTCCGCGCCCTCGAAGCCCAGCCCGTCCTCATACAGACCGAGATGGGAATGAATGTCGATCAAACCGGGTGTCAAAACACCGCCCGCGCCATCGAACACCTGCTCGCAGTCCGGTGGTGCCTGCGTGCCTGTGGCGACGATTTTCCCATCCTCGATGAGTACCCAGCCGGAGAAGCGCGTGTCCGCCTCGTCCATCGTCCAAACGGTTACGTTTTGAATCAGCAGTTGTTTCATGAAAACCTCTTTGAAAAAAGCATTGACATAACTGGCAAAATATGGTATATTAACCATGGCAGTTGAAAAGCTGCCATGCACCGTTCATATCTTTATCCCCACAATCCTACTTTTGGCGCTCTTCCGCGAGGAAGGGCGCATTTTTTGCGTGTTTCCGCAAAATCTGTCGGATACGGCGGGATAAAAACAAAACCGAGGTCGCCCTCGGTTTTTCTGTTTATCTGCGGCGACGCGAACCGTTTTTACGGTCGGTCGCATGACGAACATCCGCCTGACGGCTTTCGCTGTCCGACATAAACGCCTTCAATTTATCCTCGAAGCTCATCGTCGCAGGGTCCTTCGGCTGCTGTGCCGCACGCCCGCGCGGTGCAGCGGAACGCTGCTGAAAACGCGGTTGACGGGCCGCAAAACCGCCTGACCGCTCCGGCCGCTGCTCCTGTGGCTGCGCTTTCTTGATCGACAGGTTGATGCGTCCGGCCTGGTCAATGTTGATGATCTTGACCTTGACCGTCTGCCCTTCCTGCAGAAAATCTTTGATATCGTTGACAAAGCTGGACGCAACCTCAGAGATATGCACCATGCCCGACTTGCCCTCCGGCAACGCAACGAACGCGCCGAATTTGGTAATGCCCGTTACCTTACCTTCTACAATCGTTCCCACTGCCAAATCCATATAAGTTTTTTTGCCTCCGTTAATCTTTTCCCTTTTACCGGCTGGAGGTGTCCACAAAAACACGTTCCCCGGGTTCCGCATAGCTCAGCTCCGAACGGGCCAGTTCGCCGATGTCCTCTTCAGTAATGCCGTTCTGCATTTCCTGCCGCAGCTGCTCGTTGGCTTCCTCATATTCCAGCACCTGCTGGCTCAGGGAGTCGAGCTCTGCCCGTTTATCCGCGATCTGCGATTGCAGCCGAACGATTGTGACCACCGCATAAAGCAAAAACGCCAGCATCGCTATTTTTACCACAACCGGCATTTTCCGCTTTGACACTGTTATCTCACCTCGTACTGTCTGTCCGCGTCAAACTGATCCGAATTTTATTTTATACCTTTCCCACGAAAAATGGAAGAGGGTTTTGCAAACTTTTTCGCGAAAAATCGAATTTTCCCCACCAGCGGGCTTTGCCGCCAGCGCTGCCGGATGGTCCGGCCCAGCCAGCAGAGACCGGCGATCAACTGTACAATTCCCCGCAGCACGCCCTCGAGCACGGCAAGCACAGCAGCGCTGATCAGCTGAAAATACAAAACCGCGCCGCCGGCCGCGCCGGCCAGCACAAAATAGCGGCTCTGCCCCATCGCAAACAG
The DNA here is from genome assembly GCF_944380975.1 of uncultured Agathobaculum sp. GTDB lineage: Bacteria > Bacillota > Clostridia > Oscillospirales > Butyricicoccaceae > Agathobaculum. The sequence continues at coordinate 29,695 of NZ_CALWJK010000013.1, forward strand.
CAGATTAAATTCGAAGAGTGCCGCCAGCAGCACCAGCCAGAACAATGCGTCGCACACCGCCGTCGCCAGCCAACCAAACCCGAACACCCGCCTCGGCGCGCGCAGCAGGTCATACACCGCGCCGATGCCCACGCCCAGCAGAATGCTTTGCAGAAACAGCCGCAGCTGCTCCTGATTGGAAAACACCTCCATGCCGTTTCACCCGCCGAACAGCCGTTTGAACCAACTGCCGCGCGGCTGCACACTATCGTCATATTCGATCAACCCGATCTCACCTTCCACGATCAGTTCCCCAGCCTCCAGCTGCAGCCGCTCGACATGCAGCCCCTGCCCCCGCACGACAACCATCCCGCGCACGGTTTCCAGCAGCACCTGTTCCTCGTCAAAGCTCTGCACATCCAAAACACCGGAAATGGACAGCTTCTCCCGCCCTTCCAGAATGATATTGTGCGGCATTTCCCTGTTGCGATCTTCGGATGCCATCAGCCATTCCCTCCCTGCAAAAAAACATCCCGCTCCCTTCATCCTATGAAGAGGCGGGATGTTTTAGCACCAAATCAGGAAATCTCCCGATACATAGCGGCTGCGTCTGCCTTGAGGGCATGCTCTGCGATGGCAAGCACCTCCACCTTCATGGTGCGCTGGCCGAACGCAATTTCAATGATGTCACCCATTTTGACCTGATACGAAGCCTTGGCAGGCTTGCCGTTGACCGTGATACGCGCAGCATCACACGCATCGTTCGCCACGGTACGGCGCTTAATCAGGCGGGAGACCTTGAGGTATTTATCCAGTCTCACGTTACTTGTTATCCACCTTATCCTTGAGAGTCTTGCTGGGCTTAAAGACCGGCGTGATCGCGGCAGCGATCTCGATCTCTTCACCCGTGCGCGGGTTATGCCCCGTGCGTGCCGCGCGCTGCTTGGTTTCAAACGAACCAAAGCCGCCGATCTGCACCTTATCGCCGGCAGCAAGCGCATCGCCGATGGCTGCAAACAGCGCGTCCATCGTTTTTTCCGTATCCTTTTTCGACAATCCGGTTTTGTCCGCAATCAGCGTGACAAAATCTCCTTTCTTCATGCCGTATTCCTCCGTTCTTTATTCCGCTGCTTTCGCTTTGTTCCAAAGCGCGTCCAATTCCTCCAGCGACAAATCAGACAGCGTCTTTTCCTCCTCATGCGCCTGCCGTTCCATCGACGCAAAGCGGCTGATGAATTTGTCGCATGTTTTTTCCAGCGCGCGCTCCGGGTCGACCTTCAAGTGTCGCGCGACGTTGACCATCGCAAACAGCAGATCGCCCAATTCCTCTTCCACGTCGCCGCTGCCGTTCATCGCCTGCTGCAATTCCGCGGTTTCTTCTTCGACCTTATTCAGTGCGCCCTGCACGTTTTCCCAGTCAAAGCCAACCTTTGCCGCTTTCTTTTGCAGCTTTTCCGCGCGGATCAATCCGGGCAGGCTGCGCGCCACACTGTCGAGCGCAGAGGTGTCGGTCTCCTGATGCTTTTCCACACGCTTGAGCGCATCCCAGTTGCGCAAAATCTCCTCGGAAGAGCCGACCTCGACCGATCCGAAGATGTGCGGATGCCGGAAGATCAGCTTTTTGCACACGCCGTCCGCAACGTCTCCGATGTCGAATACGCCCTTCTCCTTTTCCATCTGCGTATGGAACACGACTTGCAGCAGCACATCGCCCAGTTCTTCCTTCAAATGCTCCGCATCCTGCTCATCGATCGCCTCACAGACCTCGTAGGTTTCCTCGATAAAGTTGCGGCGGATGGACTGGTGATCCTGCTCCCGATCCCACATGCAGCCATCCGGCGCACGCAGGATTTCCATGATCCGCAGCAGATCCTCAAACTCATATTTATCTTTTTGCTGAAAATCAACCATTTTTCGCACTTCCCGCTCACTTCAAATGTAGTATATTGGCAATTTTTTCGCCCTTCGGCAGCAACAGCACATCCTCGCGCTCCACTGCGCGCAACAGCAGCAGCAAAACGACATACACCACCGCTGCAACTGCAATTGCAATCAATGTTGCCAGCTTATCCAAAAGCGTACCCGGCGCCGTATCCAGCACACGCAGCAGCACCGTATGGCTGAGATAGGTTGCCGCTCCCATGCCGATTGTAGCCGCGAGCGGCCGCCCTACTGTTTTGCCGAGCGGCGGCAGCGCATGCGACAGCCGCGCAATATGGAACAGATTGAGCAGCGCAATCAGCCAGTAGCACACTGCCGTGCTGATCGGTGCGCCCAGAATGCCAAACTCCGGATTGCCGATCAGATAATAATCGCCCAGCATCTTGACCACCGCGCCCAAGAACATGGAGATCAGCGGCAAATCAATGCGCCCGAACGCCTGCAAAGTGGCGTTCGTCACCGCAACCAGCGCTACCGCCGGCACAGCAAAGCCCAGCATCGCCATAAGCGGGCCGCCCTGCTCGGATACGCCCACCGAATAGAACATCCGCAGGATCGGGCCGGACAGCAACAGGAATCCCGCACCTGCCGGCAGCGTGATAATCATAGTCAAACGCATAGCCGTTCCCATGGTTTTGGACACCTTAGTAAAGTTCTGCGATGCCCGCGCACTGGCAATAGTAGGTAATACGCTCACCGCAAGCGCTGTAATCAGTGTCTGCGGCAGGTTGAAGAAATTCACCGTACCCGTATAGATGCCGTAGGCGGTCGTTGCCGCCTCAGCCGTCATGCCGACCGCCGGGCTTTGCAGCCGCGCGGCAATCAGCGCCACATCGATCAGGTCAGTCAGGCTCATAACCGCCGAACTGATCGTGATCGGAATGGAAAGCGAAAGCAGCGTTTTGACCAGCTCCCGCGTCGGCCGCACCGCGTCGCTGAGCAGCTGTACCCTCTCACTGCGGCGGCGGCTGATGCCCGCCTGAATCATCATATAACCGGCTGCCACCACTTCGCCCAATGTAACACCCAGCACGGTCAGCGCTGCAACGACCGAATCGTCCATACCGTTCTGTTTGGCATAGTACGCAAGACCCAGACCGGCAAACAGCTTGCCCATCGCCTCGATCACCTGCGAAACCGCGGTCGGCACCATGTTCGCGCGTCCCTGATAATATCCGCGGAATACCGAGATGATAGCGACCATCGCAACGCTCGGCGCAATCGCCATGACTGCCAGCCGCGCATCCGGGTTTTTGATCCAGCCTGCAAACGTACCCGCGCCGAAGAACAGCACTACCGTCGCCAGCACGCCGACCGGCACAAAAATGCCCGCCGCCACGCGCACGATGCGGCGCACCTCACGCTCACGCCCGCAGGCGGTCGCCTCAGCCACCATTTTGGACAGCGCAGCAGGCAGGCCGACCGTCGAGATAATGAGCATCGCGGTATAGATGCGGTAGGCCGCGCTGAACAGGCCGAACGCCGGGGACTCCTCCCCGCCGATCATGTTCTGCAGCGGAATCTGGAAAAACGCGCCGATCACTTTTACAATCAGGCTCGCCACCATCAAAATGACCGCGCCTTGGATAAAATTCTGTTTTTTTCGCTGCAAACAATACACGCCCTTTGCTTTTTCTTATATTACCGTATGGCAGGGCGCTCCGAAATATGTGTTCACAGCGCGCCGCCGCAGCCCGAGCAATACGCATCCTCTCGGCTGCATGTTTTGCCGCAGTGCGGGCAGACCACGATCGTCTTCATGCCCGCCAGCTCCTCACGCAAAGCCGCGATCTTCTCCTGCTTTGCGTCTACCGCGGCGATTTTTTCATCCATTTCGTCGTTTGAAACCGCGCTGCCGCGGTGCAGCTCATAAACCATTCGCCCAATCTCCTTGTAGAGCACCTCGCACTCGGTATTGAGATCGGAAATCTGCAAATTGATGCGGGTCGCACCGGCCAGCTCGGTCGCCTTTTTGCCCGCGACATCCGCCGCACGGCCGGCAACCTTGCCGGTTTTTTCCGCCATCACTTTGATTTTGTCCAGAAACGATTGTACCTTTGCATCCATCGCCCATCGCTCCTTCCACGCGGCCAAAGACCGCCATATTTGGTTTATTATACTTCACACCCTGCCAAAAAGCAAGGTTTTGTGCCTGTTTCAGCCGATAAACTCATGCAGCACCGAATCCTCCGGCAGGAAATCCATATAATCAATCGGCGCCACCTGCCCAAGCACTGCGCCGATCGGCGCAAGATCTGCTGCGGGCAGCGCCTCTGCATACTGCTGCAGCCGCAGCGTCAATTGCTGCATCAGGATGCACAGTTCATACGGCAAAAACGTATCCACCGTCAGGTTAGCCTGCCCACGATACGGCGCGATATACAGACGCTCGCCCCGTCGCACCGAATTCCACTGATGCAGGGTTTCCTCAACCGGGGAGTTGCGGAACAGACTGTCGCGCATGGCGCGGCGCAAAAAGCGCAGCATATATGGCTCCAGCCGTGTTCCCTCTTCGGAGACGACCGCGCTGGCCACCGACAAATACACGCCAGTCGACGCATGCGCCAGATCGCCCATGATAACGGGATTGAACGAATGGATGCCCTCGATGAGCACCACCTCGTCCGGGTCGAGCCGCAGCGTGCGCGCATCTGGAATCGAAGTGCGCGTTTCAAAATCAAACCGCGGCAAACTGATTTCTTGTCCTTCCGCCAGCTGCGCCAGATGCTGACTGAGCAGCGGCAGATTCATGCAGTCCGGGCTTTCCAAATCGGGTACACCGTTTTCCGGGTCGGGCGGAATCTCGTAGGTGCCGACCGTGCGATAATAATCATCCATTGAGATCATCTCGGCATGGATGCCATGCGCTTTCAACGCGCGCGCGATGCGGTCATTGGTCGTGGTCTTGCCCGAAGAGGACGGCCCGTTGATGAGCACGATCGGCTTGTGCGTGCTGTTGCGCGCGATCTCTTCCGCCACGAAAAGCACTTGCTCATGATATTGCTGTTCACAATCCCGGATAAACTCCGCCGCATCATACCGCGCGCGGTGATTGATATATTTGAGCGTGTATTCCGCCATAACCCGTTCCCTCCTTATTGCTTGGGAAATAGTAGCTTGCGTTTGCCATCTGCCAGCCGGTCGGCGGCTCGGATGTACTCGAGCGGATATTTGGGATTGTTCGTCCGCTCAATCCAGCCGGTCGCGCGCTCAACGCGCTTGGACACGCCGCCCGCGCCCAGCGACAAAATGGTCTGCAATTCCTCCATCATGGTCACATTGTAAAAGCATTCGGTATCCGGTTTACACCAGCCGACGTTTTCAAAGCCGCCGGCAGTGAACTTCTGCCGGTACAGATAGTATGGCCCGTACCCCGCCGTTTGCAGCGCTTGCGCCGCGCCGTCCAGCATGCGCGAAACCGTATCACGCTGTGCAGAGGCCGCCGCTTTATCCGTCAAATCTGCGCCGCGCTTGATCGCCAGCGTGTGCACCGTGATATTTTCAGGCGCAAGACCGATCAGCGTGTCGATCGTGCGGGCGAAGCTGTCCGCCGTGTCTCCGGTTAGACCCGCGATCACATCCATGTTGATTGCATCGAAGCCTGCCCGCCGCGCTTCTTGATAGGCGCGCAGCACGTCCTGTGCGCTGTGCCGCCGTCCGATAGCGGCGAGTACCGCATCCTCCATGGACTGCGGATTGATGCTCACGCGCCCGACGCCTGCCGCCCGCAGCGCCGCCAGTTTTTCCGGCGTAATCGTATCCGGTCGCCCCGCTTCCACAGTATATTCACGGAGTGCGGAAAAATCAAAGCTTTTTTCCAGCACCGCGAGCAGACGCGCCAGCTGTTTTTCGTCCAGCGTAGTCGGCGTGCCGCCGCCGATATACACACTCTGCACCCGCTTGCCCGTCTCGCGCACGAGCGCAGCGGTCTCCTCGATCTCTCGGCACAGCGTATCGAGGTACGGCTCGATCAGATGACCCGACTGCGCGGTCGTGGACGAAACGAACGAGCAATAATAGCACCGCGACGGACAAAACGGAATGCCGACATAGAGCGAAATATCGTCCGGCCCGATCGCGCGGTCGAGTTCCATCGCGGTCGCCGCCGCACGAATGGTCAGCGCCGTGCGGGCAGACGAGACATGGAAATGCTCCCGCAAATACTGGGCGGCCTCGCCGCGGCTCATGCCGCGCTCAATGAGTCCGCGCGCGAGCTTTGCCGGACGCACACCGGTCAGGCTGCCCCAAACGGGCGACTGCGGCAGCGCGGGCACGACCGCGTCGTATACGGTCGTTTTGACCAGTTCAGTTACCGTGCGTTTATAGTCGAGCGGCTGCAATCCTGCAACCGACGCACTACGCACACTTTCCCGCACCATACCGTCCAGACAGACGATTGCTTTTGCCTGCGCCTGTCCGTTAGTCTCGGTTAAAATACTGCGGCACCAGTCGCCATCCTCTACCGCGTCCACACGCGTCAGCGTAATGGTCGGCAACAGATGGAACAACATTTCCTCCACGGCATGCTTGAGCGCATGCCCTTCCATGGTATAAACCATCACTTACCAACCGCCTGCAGCATATACGAATTGGCAACACGTTCCTCGGACAAGGTCGAAAGCCCCTCATGTCCGGGCAGCACCTTATAGTCGCCCTCCAGATCGTGCAGACGCTTGAGCGAGTGCAGCATCTGGCTGAAATCGCCTCCCTCAAGGTCGCAGCGGCCGCATTCATGGCGGAACAGAGTATCTCCCGTGAACAGGCAGTCCTCAATCTGAATGACCGACGAGCCGGGCGTGTGTCCCGGGGTGTTCATATAGGTCGCGATCAGGTTGCCAAAGGTGACCTGCGTGCCCTCGGTTGCCACAATATCCGGCGTGTCCTCGATATAGCCGCGCGCCAGTGCGCGGAACGGGCGCATGTTCTCGTGCTTGAGCAACCACAGGTCTCCCTCCGGCACGACATATTTTGCGCCGGTCTTTTCCAGCACCTCATGCGCGGCGAGAATATGGTCGAAATGCGCATGCGTCAGCAGCACATACTTGACCGTCAGCTTTTCCTCCGCCACGGCATGCAGAATCGAGGGCGCGTTGTCGCCCGGGTCGATCACCGCGGCCTCACGGCTGTTTTCGTCATAAACAATATAGCAGTTGGTAGCTACCGCACCAACGCAAAGCTGCATGATTTTCATAAGCATGATCTCCTTTCCGTCACCGCATCTGCGCGGTGTCCATCCACAGGGTAACCGGTCCATCGTTGAGCAGATCGACCTTCATATCCGCGCCGAACTCACCGGTCTCGACCGGCAGGCCGCTCTCGCGGCAGCGCGCAATAAACGCTTCGTAGAGCGGGATCGCAGTCTCCGGCCGCGCCGCCGCGGTAAAGCTCGGGCGGTTGCCCTTTTTGCAGTCGCCGTACAGCGTAAACTGCGATACGACCAGAATCCCGCCGCCCACATCCGACAGTGAGCGATTCATTTTATCGTTTTCATCGGTGAACACACGGAGTTTGACCGTTTTATCGGCCAGATAAACCGCGTCATCCACCGTATCTCCGTCCGTGATACCGAGCAGGACGAGAAAGCCTTGCCCGATTTGCCCGCGCACTGCGCCGTCGATCGTGACCGACGCGCGCGACACACGCTGAATCAGTGCCCGCATAGTTTCCCTCATTTCCGGCGCGACTGCCGCGCCCTCCTTATTTGGAAAAGGGGCTGCGACAGCACGCAGCCCCTTTCGCTCTTTCATTTTAGCACAGCTTCGAGCCGGCTTCAATCGCATCATCGAGCATGAGCAGATTGAGTTTGCCGTCCTTCTCGGCGGACAGCAGCATACCGTTCGACTCCTGCCCCATCATCTTGCGCGGCGGCAGGTTGGTGACGGCAACAACCGTCTTGCCGACAAGTTCCTCCGCCTTATAATACTTGGCAATACCCGACAGGATCTGGCGCGGCGTGCCCGAGCCATCATCCAGCTGGAATTTGAGCAGCTTTTCGCTCTTCTTGACATTCTCGCAAGCCAGCACCTTGCATACGGTCATATCGACCTTGCAGAAGTCGTCAAACGGAATATCCGGCAGGAAGGTGACAGCCGGCTTTTCCGGCTCCATCTGCGCCTTCTTCTCCTCCTCAATCTCGGCCAGCTTCTTCGGGATGTCGATGCGCTCGAACAGAATGGACGCTTCGCCCACCGATGCGCCCGCGGTCATGCCGCCGAACGCTGCAAGGCTCTCGACGCCCTTGTCCTCGGTGCCCAGCTGCGCGAAGATCTTGTCCGCCGTCTCCGGCAGATACGGGCGCAGCATGGTCGCCGCAAAGCGGATGGATTCAAGCAGGTTGTACAGCACCGTGCCCAGACGGCCCTTCTTGGCTTCGTCCTTCGCGAGCGCCCACGGCATGGTCTCGTCGATATACTTGTTCGAGCGGCGCAGCAGCGCAAACACCTCATCGATCGCGTCCGCAACGTGCAGGTCGGCCATGCGCTTTTCAACCGCAGCAGGCAGGCCAAGCGCAACTGCCTTCAGCTCGTCATCCACCGGCTCGGCATCCGCCAGAGCAGGCACGATACCGTCAAAATACTTTTTGGTCATCGCAATCGTGCGATTGACCAGATTACCGAGTACGTTTGCAAGCTCCGAGTTGATACGCTCGCAGATCAGCTCATAGGAGATCACGCCGTCGTTGGCAAACGGCATCTCATGCAGCACATAGTAGCGCACCGCGTCAACACCGAACAGACGCACCAGATCGTCTGCATAAATCACGTTGCCGAGCGACTTGGACATCTTGCCCTCGCCCACGAGCAGCCACGGGTGACCGAATACCTGCTTGGGCAGCGGCTCGCCCAGCGCCATCAGGAAGATCGGCCAGTAAATCGTGTGGAAACGAATGATATCCTTGCCGATCAGGTGCACATCCGCCGGCCAGAACTTCTTGTAATGCTCGTCATGGTTGCCGTCCGGATCGTAGCCGCAGAAGGTGATATAGTTGGTCAGCGCGTCCAGCCACACATACACAACGTGACCGGGGTCGAAATCAACTGGGATGCCCCACGAGAACGAGGTGCGCGATACGCACAGGTCTTGCAGGCCGGGCTTCAAGAAGTTGTTGACCATCTCATTCTTGCGGCTCTCCGGCTGGATGAACTCCGGATGCTCCTCGATGTGCTTCATCAGACGATCGGCATACTTGCTCATGCGGAAGAAGTAAGCCTCCTCCTCCTCATCCACGACCGGGCGGCCGCAGTCCGGGCAGCAGCCATCCTTGAGCTGGCTCTCGGTCCAGAAGGACTCGCAGGGCTTGCAGTACTTGCCCTTATAGCTGCCCTTGTAGATATCGCCCTGATCGTACAGCTTCTTGAAAATCTTCTGCACTTTCTTCTCATGCATCGGGTCGGTCGTGCGGACAAACTTGTCGTAGGTGGTGTTCATCAGGTCCCAGATCTCCTTGACCTGTCCTGCGACATTGTCGACGTGCTGCTGCGGCGTGATGCCCGCAGCCTCCGCCTTTTCCTGAATCTTCTGGCCGTGCTCATCGGTGCCGGTCTGGAAATAAACGTCATAGCCAGTCAGGCGCTTATAGCGCGCGATGGCGTCGGCCAGCACGATCTCATACGTGTTGCCGATATGCGGCTTTGCCGAGGTATAGGCAATCGCCGTCGAGATATAGTAGGGTTTCTTGTCCATCTTTTCCTTCTCCTTTATCCTTAGGTTTGCGAAATTTTATCCGTTTTCATACGCATGTTGGCAAAGAAACAAAAAGCCCTCCTCCCCGAATGAATATCATCCAAGGACGAGAGCAAACCGCTTCCGTGTTACCACCTTGCTTCACGCGCCCCTCGCGGCGGCGCGCCTTAACGGGTACTGCCATACCCCGATCCGATAACGGGAATCCCCCGCCGCAGCCTATGGCGGGCATACCGCCGGTCGGTGCGGTGCTCCGAGGCCATTTTCCGCCGCGCCCTTCGCATCCCGCTTGCACCATCCGGGACTCGCTTTGCCGTACTGCGCCGCGTACTTTCCTCTTCATCGCCGTGTTGCCGATAGAATGGTTTCATTATAGCATTGCCCGTGAGCACTGTCAAGCGCGCGAAACGGCGGGAAAACCCGCCGTTTCGATCTTCATTTTGGTTTATTGCGGGGTGCCGTCTCCGCCCTGTCCCGGCCAAGAGTCGGTCAAAGAGGTGTCCTGCGGTCCCATGACCGGCGTTATCGGTGTGGAAAGATACTCGTACATGCCGAAGAAGGAAGTCATCTCATAAGCATTCAGGAATGCACCCAGCAGAATCCCAAGGCAAAGCGCCGCGATGAGCGCCGTCACCAGAATTGCAATGCCGGTGCCGCCCTGTACCAGAACCAGACCGGCAACGCCAAGACCGCTGCACAGATAAACAGCGCCCAGCAGCAGGATATACCAGCCAATAAAGCTAAGCACAAACACAAACAGCTTGCCGTACTGCCATTTAAAGGCCGCAGACGCTTCACGCGTTGCATCCCAGACGCTGTGCGTCTCATCATCGCACAGGATGGCCCAACCCGCGCTGTAAGTCATCACCTTGATCTCGATCGGGATGAGCGCAATGATGTACAGAATATTGAGAACCGTCAGCACCACGGAAACACTGTTCGCATTGCCGTTCATCGCCGCGCTGATTGCCAAAGAAAACGCCAGCACCATGTACACAATGGTCGGCGCGATCATCCACAGGATCGAGCGGAACGCCAAACAAAATTCCATCTTGATGCCTGCCCATGCCGAACGGAGCGAGGTGAAGGGCTTGAACAGGGTGCTGACACCCGGTTCCTCCCCACGCTGCAATCCCAGATAAAACCGCATCATGCCCAAGGAAAGCGGGCCGCTGATAACGATCATCAGGAACACCACGATCCAAACGGTATTCATGCTCTGTGTCAGTGCCATGCTGAGCATATACTCATCGGTGTATCCCGCCATCATCATGAAAAACACCCGGCCGAACATCGACAGATACATCATCAGAAACAGCAGCACAAACGGCACTGCATACAAAAAGTTGATGCCGATACAGCGTCCCAGATTGTTCATCACCCGTCCCTTACAGGCTTTCTTGATCTCTTTGCGCGTCTGCGCGGTAAACTCTTGTTTCATCCGTCATCCTCCTACCGATGCTGATATTTGATGTTATGAAGCCGCCTGCGTTTGCTAGCTTGCCGCTTCCGTTGCGCTGTCCCCGGTCGAGCCGGATGCTCCATCCGATGCGGTCTCTCCGCTGCTCGTTTCGTTTCCTCCGGTCGATGGGGTTTGCGTCGTAGTGGGTGCCGGCTGCTTGGTTCCGACATACACGATCTTATCACGCTTGACATAGTTGGACGTATTGGCCAGCACCTCGGTTGTTTTTCCGTTTTCTGTAATCATCTTGTAGGTGCGTGTGGAATAGCCGGTGATCGGGGTCGTATCAACACGCGTCTGTCCAACCATCATCGAGCTGTCTTTTTTCTCGATTGTCTGTGGAGAATAGGTTTCCAGCACCTCGGTACGGGTTTCCACCGTTTTGTCGCTGGTCTTGGTGCCAACGATGGTCATAATCATCTTGCCATCTGTTTGCTCAGCCAAAATCTTGATGGGGTAATCCGTATTGTTTTTGAACCGGAAATCCAAATTGCCGTAATCCACGGTTGCGTCCTCTCCGAGCGGCGTATACGCCACGGTAAAGGAATGGTTGTGCCGCTCGGTGACCTCCAGATCCGCGCGCAGCACCGCCATATACAGTGTAGACGAAGGCTGGCACACGCCGCCGCCAAACTCATCGACAACCTGCCCGTTGACATAAGCGCCTGCCGGCTTGTAGCCACGCGCTTCGGTGCGCTCTCCGACGACCGTGTTATACGAAAACTCATCGCCCGGATTGAGGATCGTACCGTTGATGGATGCCGCCGCCAACCGGACATTGTTGGTGCGTGCGGTATTGCTCTCATCCAGTGAGGTCGAGGTCTGCGCGAGCGTATCCTTGAACAGCTTGGTCTTAAGATCCTCCGCTGTCACCTTCGCAGCCGTTGTGGTGATGGGAATGGTATAGCTTTCCGCCGAGCCGTCCCCGATGATGCTTCTCGCCTCTTCCACGTCAAACTGCACGCCGACCTTTTCCGGAATGATGGTTTTGCCATCCTCCTTGCTGACCGTCGCGCTGACCGGATCACCAATCGTCTCTTCCGCGATTTTGTCGATATCAATGGCCGGAGCATCGGTCAGCTCAGTCGACACCTCATAGGGTTCAAAATCCATCAGGCGGATCTTTTCCTCCAGCAGCGACCGCACGGCATCCGTATCAAAATTCACGCCCGGCTTGCCTGCATGGATCGTCATCGTGTCCGTGCCGATCTCCCATGTCGGTTCGACCGGCTCGGTCAGCGCCTTGGAAACGATCTCTTCCAGCGCTTCTGTCAGCCCGTCCTCGTCAACCTGTGCGGCGATCTGCGCCTCGTTCATGCCAACCGCCGCTTTCACCACATCCCACATCCGGGCAAACGGGTTGCCCGTTCGGCCCACGGCATAGGCATTTTTCACCGACTGCGTTTCGTCCACGCTTTCCAGCACATCGCGCACCGGAATGTCATACGTCGTGCCATAAATGGTCAGCGACAGCTTCGCATCTTTGTAAAGCGACTCGCTTTTACCGGCGACCTGTTTTTCCGCCTCACTCTTCGTCATCGCACCGACCGGAATGGTTCCGACCGTGACGCCGGGGAAAACATTCGGATAAAGATAGGTGAAGCCGCACAATGCAACCAGCAGCAGGGCGACCATGCCGCCCGCGATTTTCGCAGCCAGCGGCACACGCATTTGCTTTTTTCCGCTTTTGGAAGCAGCCGTCTTTGCGGTGCGCTTGGCCACATGCGTTCCTTCCTTCTGTTTATTTTTCAGGATGCTCAACTTGTTCTTCCTCTTTTCCGCTATTTATATATGCAGATATGCGAAACATCATACAATTTACCGAAAAAAACAAAAATCAGCATATCCACAGCCATTCGACATGATTCGCCGCTCTTATTATATACTGCAATAGTGGGGGAAGCAATAACAATTCGGTAAAATAAAAAACAAGCCCATTTTTATCCCGCAAACAGCAGAAAGCACCGTCAAAGACGGTGCTTTCTGACAGTTATATAAGCTTTTACACATTAAAGCGGAAGAGGACTACATCTCCGTCCTGCATCACATATTCCTTGCCCTCCGAACGAACCAGACCCTTTTCCCTTGCCGCTGCAAGCGAACCGAGTTCAATCAGGTCCTTATACTGGATCACTTCCGCGCGGATAAAGCCGCGTTCAAAGTCCGAATGGATTTTACCAGCTGCCTGCGGCGCCTTGGTACCCTTTTCGATCGTCCACGCGCGTACCTCCTGCTCGCCCGCGGTCAGATAGCTCATCAGGCCAAGCAGGTCATAGCAGACCTTAATCAGACGGTCGAGGCCGGATTCATGCAGCCCCAGCTCGGACAGGAACATTTCCTTTTCCTCTGCGTCCATCCCGGCGATATCCTCTTCCAGCTTTGCGCAGATCGGCAGCACCATTGCGCCCTCCGCGTCCGCAATTTTCTGCACGGCCGCCAAGCGCTCATTTTCGGTTTTATCGCCAGTGAAACCCGCCTCGTCCATATTGGCGGCATAGATCACCTTTTTCGCGGACAGCAGATCGCTTTCCCCGATCACGCGCTGTACGTCATCATCGTCGGCAAAGCCTTCAAAGGTACGGGCCGTCTTGCCCTCCTCCAGATGCGCCTTAAGCTTTTCGAGAATCTCCACATCCGCCAGCAGCTTTTTATCTGCCTTGGCCGCCTTGCGGGTGCGCTCCAGACGGCGTTCCAGATGCTCGATATCCGCAAGGATCAGCTCCAGATTGATGGTTTCAATATCGCGCGCCGGATCGACCGAACCTTCCACATGCACGATGTTCTCATTTTCAAAGCAGCGCACCACATGCACGATCGCATCCACTTCGCGGATGTGGGACAGGAACTTGTTGCCCAAGCCCTCGCCCTTGCTTGCACCGCGCACCAAGCCCGCAATATCCACAAACTCCACCACCGCAGGCGTGGTCTTTTTCGCATGATACAGATCCGTCAGCGGCTGCAAACGCTCGTCCGGTACGGCAACCATGCCCACATTCGGGTCGATGGTGCAGAAGGGATAGTTTGCACTTTCTGCGCCCGCCTGTGTGATTGCGTTAAACAGTGTGGACTTTCCCACGTTCGGCAGTCCGACGATACCTAATTTCATATATCTCTACATCTCCTTAAAAAATGCTGTATTTACAAGGTTTTTCGCACTTTGGCGTTTTGGCTACTACGCCATTTTTACGCCATTTACGCATGGACTTGTATGAAGTTATATCAACATACGCTGCTAAGTTGAAATTGCTTGACCGCCTGATCCAGCGTTTCATCGGTTACGTGGACATACCGATCCATTGTGGTTTTAATGCTGGCGTGTCCCAGCAACTTTTGCAGCACTTTCGGCTGCATTCCACTTTCAATCGCACGGGTTGCGTAGGTATGTCGCAGCGCGTGCATACAAAAACGGTTGATCCCCGCTTCATCGCAAAGCTTATAGAGGTGGGTATCATAGGAACTGTT
>NZ_CALWJK010000014.1 GCF_944380975.1 uncultured Agathobaculum sp.
CCGTCCGCACGCTTAACGCCAAGGCGCTTTGCCTCGGAATCACGGCCGTTCTTGGTCGAACCTACGCCCTTTTTATGAGCGAAAAACTGTAAGCTAATCTTCAGCATCTGTGTGCACCTCCATTACGCTCAAAAATTCCGAATAGTTCTGTTCCAGCTCGGTAAAATGCAGCCGAAGCGCTGCAAGCGCGTCCTGTCCGCGTTCCATCTCTGCGCCTTCGGGCAGGGTAATGCGGATGTGCGCGCCGTCATCCTCGATCAGAGTATCGACCGGGATGCGCTGTACGTCAAACAGCAAAGCATGGGTCAGCATGACCGCGCTGGAGATCGCCGCGCAAACGATGTCCTCGCCCTCGTCCGCGTAGCCCGCGTGACCGAGGATATCCACCGAAAGGAGTTTGTCCCCCCGCGACGAAAATGTGACCTTCGTCACAACCTTACGCCTTGATGGACGCGATGGTCACCTTGGTGTACGGCTGGCGATGGCCCTGACGCTTGCGGTAACCCTTCTTGGGCTTCATCTTGAAGATGTTGATCTTCTTGCCCTTGCCGGTCTTTTCCACCGTGCCGGTTACAGCAGCGCCGGAAACGTAAGGAGCGCCGACAGTCAGCGAGTCGCCCTCGCCTACCGCCAGAACCTCATCAAACGTAACGGTCGCGCCGTCCTCTACGCCGAGCTTCTCCACGTAGATCACGTCGCCCTCAGATACCTTGTACTGCTTGCCGCCAGTTTTCAAAATGGCATACATGTTGGTTTTCCCTCTCTTTCGTTGTAGAGTCACGCTTGGCACGGCGGCGACCGGGAATCGGGCGCACTTAACAAAAGCCAATGCACAATGCGGCTTTTAGTAGCATAACACAAGCGGCAGGACTATGTCAAGTCCTGCCGCGCATTTTTTGCATTTTTATGCGAAGAAACTCGATACAAAGGCGTACATTCCGCTCGGCACCGTGGTTGCGCTGCCGGTGGCGGCGCGATCCATGCTGACAAAGCCCTTGTCGCCCTCTGCCAGACCAATCACGCGGTCAGAGAACAGCACCCAGCAGGTGCAGGCGGGCGCATCCCCCTCCACCACGGTATACCCTTCCGCGTTGTCGCGGTAAGCGGTCAGCTTGTCCTGTAAATACCCAGCGGGCACACTCAGATACTGGTACTGCGAACCGGTGCTGCGCACCACATACACACCCTCGGTCAGCTGCGGGATCAAGGCGTTCAAGTCCTCGGTCTGCGCCGTTGTCGGGTCGGGCAAAGCAGCCGTCAGCCCGGCAAGCATGGTCTGGTTATCCTGTGTCAGGGTATTCACCTGCGCAGACAGCGTGTTCTTTTCGCCGTTTAATGTTTCGATCTGCTTGTTCAGTTCGTCAATTTTGCCGCCGCGCGACAAAAACAGAATGAAAAACAGCAGCGCCAACAGGAAAAATACCAGCACCGCAATGCAAAGCAGCATACGGTAGTTGAGCTTGATCGGCTTTGAGGACGAACGGCGACGTTCCGCAGTTCGTTCCATGGGAGCACCTGCAATGCGGTCTCCGATCCGGTGTCCGGATGATCTTCTATCGCTCATCACTTTGTGGGGTTCTCGATGACCTTGACCTCGCCCGAAGCGCAGCCCACGATCATCCGTTTGCACATATTCAGAAACAGACCGTGCTCCAGCACGCCGAGCATGCCGGTCAGCTTGCTGTAAACGTCCTGAATATCAAAGCCCGCGCCAAGGTGCAGATCGGCAATGAAGTTGCCGTTATCGGTGACAAAGGTCTTGCCGTCGCGCACACGCAGCACAGGGTTAAAACCGTACTCCGCCATTTTTGCCATCGCCTGCTTAGAGCCATACTGCGCGATCTCAACCGGCAGATGGAACGCGCCGATCTTGTCGACCAACTTGCTTTCATCCATGATCCAGATGACTTCCTTGGCCAGCGTCGCCACAACCTTTTCGCGGTACAGCGCGCCGCCGCCGCCCTTGATGGCGTTAAACTGCGGGTCGATCTCATCGACACCGTCGATCGAGATATCCACATGATCAACTTCATCAATCGTCAGCAGCGGAATGCCCAGCTCACGCGCCTGCGCTTCCGTCGCCTTGGAGGTCGGGATCGCCTGAATTTTCAGGCCGTTCTTAACCATTTCGCCCACGGCATTGACCATATGATAAGCAGTCGAGCCGGTGCCCAGACCAACGACCATACCGTCTTTTACATATGTAGCGGCCTTGTCGCCAGCCAGCTTTTTCATATCCATTGTTTTTTCCTCCCTGCCGTCCGCGCCGGAGGTGTTCCGGCAGTCTTATTACTTTTATTATAATGGCGCTATCAAAAAAGGTCAATCTTTTCCGTGCAAAAGCAGCGCAGTTTATGCGCGGTTTTGCAGCTTTGCAGCCTTGAGCGTGTTTTTCACCAGCATGGTGATGGTCATGGGGCCTGCGCCGCCGGGTACAGGCGTCATAAAGGATGCCTTTTCCGCCACTGCGGGATCAACGTCGCCGCAAACCTTGCCCTCAGCGTTGCGGTTGATGCCCACGTCGATGACGACCGCGCCTTCTTTGACCATATCGGGTGTGATAAAGCCCGCCTTACCAATCGCTGCGACCAGAATATCCGCGCGGCGGCAAACCGCCGCGAGATCCTGCGTGCGGCTGTGGCAGATGGTCACCGTGCCGTGGCGGTGCAGCAGCAACATGCTCATCGGCTTGCCGACGATGTTAGACCGGCCAATGACCACGCATTCCTTGCCCTTGGGGTCGATACCGTACTCGTCGAGGAGTTCCATCACACCTGCGGGCGTGCAGGGTACAAAGTCGAAGTCGCCGGTCATGATTTTGCCGACGTTGACCGGGTGAAACGCATCGACGTCCTTTTTCGGGTCGATCGCATCGATGACCGCCTGCTCGGAAATGTGCTTCGGCACGGGCATCTGACACAGAATGCCCGAGATCTGCGGGCTTTCGTTGAGCTGCGCGATCAGGCCGAGCAGTTCCTCCTGCGTGGTTTCCTCGGGCAGCGCGTATTTTTCGCTATAAATACCGCACTCTGCGCACGCCTTTTCCTTATTGCGGACATAGATTTCACTCGCCGGATCATTGCCCACGATGATGACCGCGAGGCCGGGCGTGATGCCCTGCTTTTTCAGCGTCTCGGTCTCCTCCAGAATGCTGCCGCGCACCTTGGCCGACAGCGCCTTGCCATCCATTCTTACTGCACTCATTTTTGAGTTCCCCCTTCACTTTCTGTCTGTTGTTCCGGTTTGGCTGCCTCGCTTTCCTCTTTGTCCGCGGTTTGCCCCGCCGCCATGGGCTTTTCCGCCTGCGCAGCGGGCGCGTCCTCCACCGGTTCCGCCTTGGGCGGCACATAAAATGCCTTAGCAACCTTCAGTCGGTTGTACTTGCGCGCCAGCAGCGCAACCGCCACAATGCAGCTGACCGCAGCCAGCACCTGCGAAACGCGCAGCGTACCGATATACAGGCTGTCCGTGCGCAGACCCTCGATCCACGCGCGGCCAAGGCCGTACCAAGCGACATACAGCAGCGCCATCTCGCCCGGGAACTTGCGCTTTTTCGAGTAAAAATGCAGCGCAATGAAGCCCACCAGATTCCAGACCGATTCATACAGGAACGTCGGGTGCACCGCCGCCGCGCCGTCGATCGACATGCCCCAAGGCAGGTCGGTCGGACCGCCGTGCGCCTCGCCGTTGATAAAGTTGCCCCAGCGGCCAATGCACTGACCGATCAGCAAACCGAACGCCGCCAGATCACACAGACTGGCAAATGAGAGCTTTTTGACACGGCTGTACACATACAGCGCAACCACTACGCCGATCACCGCGCCGTAAATGGCAATACCACCGTTCCAAACTGCGATGATCTCGTTCGGGTGCTGGCTATAATAGTCCCACTCAAAGACGACATAGTAGATGCGCGCACAGATGATGCCCACCGGCACGCAGATGATCAGACAGTCCATCAGGTTGTCCGATGTGCAGCCAAATTCCTTGACGCGCGCATTGACATACAGCGCTGCCAGCACAAAGCCGATGCAGATGATGATGCCGTACCAGTAGATATCCTTACCGAATACATTCGCGGCGACACGGTTGATCTGAAAATCCAGTCCGAGCGCCGGGAAAGAGATTGCATGTTCCATGATGTTTGCTTCCTTTGTTGTCGAAATCTTATTGGGGCAAAACGACCGACATGGAAGATCGGTCGCGCTGCGCCCAGCGGGCGAATACCGCCTGCACATCCTGCGGTGCAATGGTGTCGAACAAAGCGGCGAAATCCGCGTAATGCTCGCCCGCAAACAGCGCGGTTGCTTCCTGCCGCGCATAGGCCTCCGGTACGTCCAGCACGCGCAGGTACAGACCGTACAGTGCTTTTTTCATGCGGTCAAACAGCGATTTTTCGACGCCTTCACGTGCCAGACGCGCGGCTTCGCGCTCGATCGCTGCGCGGGCCGCTTCCGGATCGCGGCTCTCGCCGCCGAGCAGCGCCATCGCGCCCTCCGGAATGAGCATATAATCCGTATCAAAATCGCGGCCGATCAGCCGCTTTTGATACAGTTCGGCATAGAGCGGTGCCGTATCACCGCACAGGATGCGCACCGCCAGCTCACCCAGCAGCGTGCGTCGCAAACGGCTTTCACCCGCCTCCAGCGGGATATCCTTAAAGCCCAGCTTGAACTGCGGACGGGACACCGGCATTCGGCGCGTGACCGTCAGCTCGCTGACCGCATCGCGGCGCTCTCCATAATGCCGCTCGCCGATCTCAGGCGCGTCCACAGGCGAATACTGTGCCGCCATGCGGCAGACCTCGTCAAAATCCGCCGTACCGCAGACGATCAGCGCCATATTCTTCGGGCTGTAAAACGCGCGGTGGCAGGTGTAAAGCACCTCGGGCGTGATGCGCGCGATGCTCTCCACGCTGCCCGCGATCGGTACGCGCACCGGATGATTACGGTACATCCCTTGAAGTGCGCCGCAGAACAGCTGCCAGCCGGGCGTGTCGTCCATCATGCCGATCTCCTGCCCGATGATGCCGCGCTCCTTGGCGACATTTTCCTCGGTGAAATACGGCGTAAACACGAATTTCAGCAAAATTTCAAGGTTTTCCTCAAACCGCTCGGTGCAGGAAAAATGGTAGGCCGTCATCGTGTGACTGGTGAACGCATTGGGGCTTGCCCCCGTGCGTGCAAACTTTTGCAGCGCATTACCGTCCTTGTCCTCGAACATCTTATGCTCGAGAAAATGCGCGACCCCTGCGGGCGTGTCATAGCGCGTCCCCTCGAGCGTAAAGGATGCATCAACCGAACCGAAGTTGGTTGCGAGGATCGCAAACGTCTTACCGAAGCCCTCCTTGGGCAGATAGCATACGCGCAAACCGTTTTCCAGCGTGCGCTCCTCTGCGCGCTCGCGCAGGGCGGTCCAAACCTTACTCATTGCGCCGCCCCCTTCATAAAGTATACCGTGTCAAGTGCGGTTGCCTGCGCCGCGGCGACAATACGCGCGCGATCAACCTCCTGCACCTGTGCAATGCGCTCTTCTGCCGATACCATTGTACCTGCGGCAGCCTGTCCCAGCCAGTACCGCTCGAGTGTCAGCGGATCGTCCAGCATCGCGCCCCAGTTGGTGGTCAGCGTGCGCCGTGCACCGTCAATCTCCGCATCCGTGATGTCGCCTTCGCGGCAAGCGTCCAGCTGGCGCAGGATCTCGTCCCGTGCGACTGCAAACTTATCGTTTTCAATGCCGGAGTTCACCATCATAATACCCTTAGGCGCGATAAACTGCGCACTTGCATAATAGCAGAGCGACTGCTTTTCACGCACATTGAGAAACAGCTTGGAGCTGGTCGAGCCGCCGTACAGCGTTTGGAACATCCAATACGCCGCCGCGTCTCCACTGGTCAGGCTTGCCCCGCCCGTGCGGAAGCCGATCGACAGCTTTCCCTGTGTAACCGCTTCCTCCTCGACGATCTCACGCGCCGCCCCCGCGGGCTGCGCCAGCACACGGGTCGCGGTCAGTACGCCCGCACCGGTACGCGCCTGCGCGAGCGGCGTTTCCGCGAACATCTGCCCAACCGTTTCAGGTGCGAGCGGCCCGCAGTAAAACAGCTCAAGCTGCGCTTCCTCCAGCGCACGGCAGTAGGCCGCATATAGTTTTCGCTCGGTGATTTTCTCCGCCTGCTCTTTGGTGCCGTAGACCGGCTGGCCATACGGCTCCTCCGCGCACATCAGCTGCGTCAAGCGCATCGGCGCCCATGAGCGCGGGTCGTTTTTCAGCGCCGCAATGCGGTCAATCAGGTTTTCGCGCTCGCCCGCCGTGTAATCCGGGCAGAATACACCCTCCTGCGTATACGGGTCGCACAGCAGCTCCGCCAGCAGGCGAATCACGCCCGCAGTCAGACCATTTGCGCCCGGCGCGCAGCTTTCATCAATGCAGTCGGACAAAAAGCCCACTGCCAGATGTTCTCCTTCCTTGCGCACAACCGCCTCAATGCGCGCGCCGTACAGCTCGTCCAGCTCTGCGCCGATCGCACGCAGATCGGGCAAACGCTTAGTCCCGCGCCGCAGCACATGCGGCAAACAGGCGCGCAGCGCAGCGTCCGGCCCGCCCAGCGGCAGCAGCAGCACCGCCCGCAAAACCGCACGCTTGAATTTCGGCGTGGTCACGCAGGTGAGGTTCACCCCTGCGGCCAGCTTTTTCCGCGTCACTTGTTGCATGTTTTCCCTCATTTCCGGAAAGATTTTTCCATGGGCATTATTATAGCATCATTGAGGATATGAAGCAAACGTATATTATGTGAACAAAATTCGTGTTCTCCGCTATTTTTCCCTTGACACCGCGGCAATTATACGATAGAATATTCACGTTCGATGTAAAGGCGAAACACTTTACACTATTCAGGGAGGCCCGCCGATGAAAGGCAAACCGCTCGAAATGAGCCTACTGTTCGACTTTTACGGCGAGACGCTCACGGAAAAACAGCGCGAGCTGTTCGACCTGTATTACAATGAAGACCTTTCGCTGGCTGAGATTGCCGAGCATGCGGGCATCACCCGTCAGGGGGTGCGCGACAGCATCAAGCGCGCGGAACACGCGTTGCGCGAGATGGAGGATAAGCTCGGTCTGGTCGCCCGCTATGGCGGCACCGAACGGTGCGCGGAGGAGCTTTCCGAGCAGGTTACAGCACTTTCCGCGCTCAACGCCGACAAACTGCACAGCCGCGAAGCGGAGGATATCCTCTCCCGCATGACGGCGCTGCTCGAACAGCTCAGGCAGGAGGCTTAATATGGCATTTGAAGGCCTTACCGAAAAAATTTCATCCGCATTCAAGCACCTGCGCAGCAAAGGACGGCTGACTGAGGCTGACATCAAGGAAGCGATGCGCGAGATCCGCATGGCGCTTCTGGAAGCCGACGTCAACTTCAAGGTTGCCAAGGACTTCATCAAGGCGGTCACCGAAAAGGCGACCGACGCGGAAATCCTCGAAAGCCTGTCCCCGACCCAGCAGGTCATTAAAATTGTAAATGAAGAGCTGATTGCGCTTTTGGGCGGCCAGACCACCCGTCTGACCATCTCGCCCAACCCGCCCACCATCGTCATGATGGCAGGCTTGCAGGGCGCGGGCAAGACCACCAACTGCGCCAAGCTCGCCGCGCTCCTGCGCAAGCAGCAGCAGCGGCGTCCGCTGCTCGTCGCGTGTGACGTATACCGTCCCGCGGCAATCGACCAGTTAAAGGTCGTCGGTAAGCAGCTAGACATTCCGGTGTTCGACGAAGGACAAGGCGATCCGGTCGAGATTGCAAAGCACGGCGTGGACTATGCCCGCAAAAACGGCTTCGATCTGGTGTTTCTTGACACCGCTGGTCGTCTGCATATCGACGAAAAGCTGATGGACGAGCTGAAAACCATCAAGGCGGAAGTCAAACCCACCGAGATCATTCTGGTCGTCGATGCGATGACCGGTCAGGACGCGGTTACCGTTGCGCAGACCTTTAACGAGGCGCTCGGCATCGACGGCGTGCTGATGAGTAAGATGGACGGCGACGCCCGCGGCGGCGCAGCCCTTTCGGTCAAGGCGGTCACCGGCAAGCCGATCAAGTTCATCGGCACGGGCGAAAAGCTTGACAACATCGAGCCGTTCCACCCTGACCGCATGGCAAGCCGCATCCTCGGCATGGGCGACGTGCTGACGCTGATCGAAAAGGCGCAGGAGTCTTTCGACCAGAAGCAGGCCGCTGAAACCGCAAAGAAGATGATGGCCGGCAAGCTGACGCTGACCGACTTTTATCAGCAGATCCAGCAGATGAAAAACATGGGCTCGATGGAGGAAATGCTCGGCATGCTGCCGGGCGTGGACGCAAAAGCCCTCGCCGGTGCCAAAATCGACGAAAAGCAGATGGCGCACACCGAAGCCATCATCCAATCCATGACACCCAAGGAGCGGGATAACCCCTCCATCATCAATTTCTCGCGCAAAAAGCGCATCGCGGCGGGCTGCGGCCTGTCGATCGAGCAGGTCAACAAGCTGCTCAAGCAGTTTGAGGCCATGCAGAAGATGACCAAGCAGCTTTCCGGTCTTGCCCGCGGCGGCAAGGGCAAAAAGCGCCGCGGTTTCCCCGGTCTTGGCGGCCTGAAACTGCCGTTCTGACCCCTAAATGGTTTGTAAAGAAATTTACAATAGATCAATTTCTATTTCAGAGGAGGTGAATCATCCATGGTAAAGATCAGACTGCGCCGTCTGGGCGCGAAGAAGGCTCCGTTCTACCGCATCGTTGTCGCTGACTCCCGTTACCCGCGTGACGGCCGCTTCATCGAAGAGATCGGCACCTACAACCCGCTGACCGACCCGGCTACCGTCAATGTTGACGCTGACCGCGCTCAGGAGTGGATCAAGAAGGGCGCTCAGCCGACCGATACGGTCCGCGGCATCCTGAAGAAGGCCGGTGTGCTGAATTGAGTGAGGCTAACGAAATGAAAGAGTTATTGACCTATATTGTCAAAAATCTGGTTTCCGAGCCGGATGCGATTGCCATCACCGAGGAGATCGACGGCGATAATGTCACCTTTTCCCTGCGCGTAGCGCCTGGGGACATGGGCCGCGTCATCGGTCGTCACGGCCGCATCGCAAAGGAAATCCGCACACTCATGAAAGCGGCAGGCAATCGCGAAAACAAGCGTGTTACAGTCGATATCCTCGACTGAGTCGACGGGAACCCGGTTTCCGGCGAAGAACGCCGTATAAAAATCGCCGCAGCGCGGCGATTTTTTGTTATCTGCGCGCATTTGCGCGCCATCCCCCTAGAGACGGAGGAGCCAATATGCCAAAACAATTTTTAGAGGCAGGCAAAATCGTCGGCACGCACGGCGTGCGCGGCGACCTGAAGGTACAGAGCTGGTGCGACAGCCCCGAAGTACTGTGTGACTTCGACACACTGTATCTGGATGAACAAACGCCCGTAACGGTGGAAAAGGCACAGGTACACAAAAACGTGGTGCTGATGCACCTCAAAGGCGTGGACACGGTCGAAGCGGCGGAAGCGCTGCGTGGCCGCGTGTTGCATCTTGATCGCGAGGACGTGGAACTGCCCGAGGAACTGGTATTCATTCAGGACATCCTCGGCTTTACCGTACACGACCGCCGCACAAATAGTGACGTCGGCAAGCTGCGCGACGTGCTGACCACCAACCCGGCGCATGATATGTACGAGATCAAGACCGCTGAAGGCCGTCTGGTCTATGTACCTGCTGCCAAGCCCTTTTTGCAGGAGATCGACATGCAGGCTGGCATCATCTATATCGAAAGCATCGAGGGCTTGCTGGAATGAAGATCGATATTATGACGCTGTTTCCCGAGATGATCGACGCGGTCATGCGGGAGAGCATCATCGGCCGCGCACAGGAAAAGGGATTGGTTGAGGTGCGCGCGACCAACATCCGCGATTATGCGCTCGACAAACACCACAAGGCGGATGACGCGCCCTACGGCGGCGGACGCGGACAGGTGATGCTGGCCGAACCGCTCTATCTGTGCCACGAAGCATTGTGCGCAGGCGAACATGTGCACACGGTGTTCCTTTCCGCACAGGGACGACCGTTTGACCAGGCCAAAGCGCGCGCACTGCTCGCACGGGAGCACGTGATTCTGGTCTGCGGGCATTATGAAGGCATCGACCAGCGGTTTATCGACGCTTGTGTGGATGAGGAAATCTCGATCGGTGACTTTGTGCTGACCGGCGGCGAAATCCCTGCGATGGCGGTCGCAGACGCGATATGCCGTATGGTGCCGGGTGTACTGCCCGATGAAGAAGCGTTCACCGCCGAAAGCCACTGGGATGGACTGCTCGAGCATCCGCAATATACCCGCCCAGAGAACTGGCGCGGTCGTGCGGTGCCCGAGGTGCTGCTCTCCGGCCATCATGCCAATATTGAGGCATGGCGGCGGGAAATGAGCCTGCGCCGCACCAAGGCCGACCGCCCCGATCTGTATGCGCAGTTCACGCCGCGCGACAAGCAGGATAAAAAAATCCTCGATAAAATCGAAAAGCCGGACGGCTGAACCGTCCGGCTTTTTTCATTTGCTTACAGTATGTAGACCTGCGTGGTTTCGTACACCTCGTACACCTTTTTGAGGGTCGCCATCTCGGTGCCTGCCAGACGGCAGCTTGCGCGCGCAGTCGAAACCGCCAGACGCGCCATCTCGTCAAACTTGAGTTTGTTATGCATGGCGTTGGCAATCGCGCCGACCATCGCATCGCCCGTGCCAACCGAGCCTTCGTCATAAATCTTGGGGTTGGTGTTGACGTACAGCGCTTCGCTCTCGTCCTTGGACACCAGCACCGCGCCCTCCTGGCTCATAGAAACGCATACAGCGCGCGCGCCCATATCCAGCATCTTGCGCGCAGACACAACAACCACTTCAGGATCAGCAGAGGGCTTGTCGCCCACGGCCTCAGCCAGTTCAAAAATATTAGGCTTAACGAAATCCGGCTCGCATTGCAGCGCCTCCAGCAGCAGCTCGCCCTGCGCGTCGATAATCAGCTTGCAGCCGCGTTTTTTGATGAGCTTGCACAGCTTGCGATAGTTCTTGAGCGAGAATTCCGGCGGTGTGGAACCGGCCAAAACGAAAATATTCCCCTCATGCAGGTACATTTCCATGCGGTCAAGCAAACGCAGGAAGTCCGCGTCCTCAATTTTGCTGCCGGGTTCGTTGACCTCAGTGTGCCCGCCCTGCGCGTCGATGATCTGCGTATTCACGCGCATCTGACCCGAAATATCGACAAAATCATGGTGGATATCCGCAGAAGTTAACATATCCTTGAGGATACGGCCGTTTGTACCTCCGCAAAAGCCCAGCGCAACACTGTTGCCGCCGAGAGCCTTGATCGCACGGGATACATTGATACCCTTGCCGCCGGGTTCCAGATGGCTGGATACTGCACGATTGAGCTTGCCGACCACCAGCGGATGCTCGATGCGCTGGGTACGGTCGAGCGCAGCGTTGAGCGTTATCGTGATAATCATGGGGCGCCCCTCCTGTTGTGTATTTTTCTCTTACTTTTTATTTTACCGAATCGCGCGCGTAATGTAAATGCTTTTTGTAAAGATTCATGCAAAAGGTCTTGCATGCACCGTTTTAAAATCCCATCTGCACCAATTCCTGTACCAGCTGGATATAAAACTGGCGCACATCAAAGCAGTTGTCATCCTTGCCCTGTGCATCGACCAGCTGCTGATGGCTTACGCCTTCGAGCGTGCCGCGGTAGCGGCCCCAGCGCGCAGACTGCGGCGTAACCAGTCCGTCACTGTCACCGTGCGCGGGGTAAAACAGGTCATGCGTCACCCGCATCGCGGCGTCCGCGTTGTTTTTGCCCAGCCGCGCGCCCCAGCTTTGATAATAAACGCAGTTCGCGTCCGGATGGGTGCGGTTAAATCCCTCCAAGTAGGCAGGCGTGAGCTGCTCACCGGCACGCAGCGCGTCCGGGTTTTGGTCTCCGCCGCGCCGCCACCATGCGTCGTTGCCGCGCGCCCAAACCGCAACGCCCGGCCGTGCATACAGCAGCAGCTCGGCCACACGCGAACCACGGTTGGGGGTGGAGAGCATCGTCAGCGATGCGATATATTTGCCGTACCCCATCCCGGAAATCAGATGGCGCGCTTCCAAACCGCCCTTGGAGTGGGCAATGATGTTGACGCGCTCGCAACCGTACAGCCGCAGCATTTTGTGCACCGCTTCGGCAAGCTGCGCCGCGCCGGTTTCGATGCTGCCCCATGCGTCCTGCCCGCCGAAGCAGACCTCCGCCCCTCGTGCACGCAGTGCCTCCGGCACACGCCCCCACGGCACATACAGCCCGCCGTGTTCGGTGACGCCCAAGCCATGCGCCAGCAGAATGGGATAGCGGGTCTTGCAATCCTGTCTCCGGCTCATTTGTGGTATTTGCCGCCCGCGGCAATGTTGAGTGCGCGGTATAACTGCTCAAGCACCATCACGCGCGCAAGATGATGCGGGAACGTCATCGGCGACATGGACAGGCGCAGCGCAGCGCGCGCCTTGATCCGGTCGGACAGGCCGCACGACCCGCCAATCACCAGACACAGCCGGCTTGTACCGCTCACCGTCAGGCGGCCGAGATAGTCCGCCAGCTGCTCAGAAGACATGGGCTTGCCCTCCACGCACAGCGCGATCACCGCCGCGCCCTGCGGAATTTTGCCCTCGATGAGCGCCGCTTCCTTGTCCAACGCCTGCGTGATCTCCCTCGCCGAGGGCGTCTGCGGCAAGCGCTGCTCGGGCAGCTCCACAATCTCTAATTTACAATATGCGCCAAGGCGCTTCTCATATTCGCGCACGGCATCCGCCCAGAACTTTTCTCCAAGCTTGCCGACGCAGATCAGCCGGACAGCGAGCATAGCGCTTCCTCCCCAAACAGCACCGGTGCGTCCATCCCTTCACGCGGCGCAACCTGCACCGCGCAATCCGGCAAGCCGTGCAGCGCGCTGACTGTCTGCTGCAGGGCAAGCGCCGGCATGTTGTTCTTTTCGCTCAGATGCGCCAATACCAGATTGCGCGTGCCGTGGCGCACTAGATCGGCCGCAAATACCGCGCAGTCCGGGTTGGACAGATGCCCCGCCGGCCCTGCCACGCGCATTTTGAGCGGATACGGATACGGCCCGGCCTGTAACATGTGTGGGTCGTGATTGCTCTCCAGCACGACCGTCTCGCAGCCGCGCAGCAAATCGGCCGCCTCGCGCGGCACAAAGCCCAGATCGGTGGCAAAACCAAAGCGATGGCTGCCGTGTTCCAGTATGTAACCGACGCTTTCCGCTGCGTCATGCGGTGTGGCAAAGGTTGCGATGTCCACATTGCGCACCCAGAAGGCTTCTCCGCTGTCAAACTCATTTAAGCGGTCGGCGCAGGACGGCTCTTTTGCTGCGAGTGCTTCCGCTGTGCCGCGCGAAGCGAACACAGGCGCTTTTGCTTTTTTCAGAAACATCGGCAGACCCTTGACATGGTCGATATGCTCATGCGTGAGCAGCGCGGCGGAAATATCCGCAAGCCCAAGGCCCAGCCCGGCCAGCGCCGTTGTGATCTTGCGCAGGGATACGCCCAGATCAATCAGGATCGCCGTCCCGTCCGCCATGTACAGGCCGCAGTTGCCTGTCGACCCGCTCGCAATGCTGTAATAATACCGCTCTGCCAATGCTGAAACTCCTTTGCTTTTCAAAACAGCGGAGAGGTTGCCCCCTCCGCTGTATCTATTCCTTTGTTTACGCGCGCTCCGCCGCGCCCATGGAATCCGGGATCTCGGAGCGGTACATATCCGCACCCAGCGCCACGAATTTCTCCACCAGCGTCTCATAGCCACGCTCGATGTTCTGCACCTGCTCGACCTCGGTCACGCCCTTGGCTGCAAGGCCCGCAATGACCATCGCCGCGCCCGCACGCAGGTCGTGCGCGCGTACCGGTGCGCCCTTGAATTCCTCTACGCCCTCGATGACCGCGATCTTACCGTCTACATGGATGTTGGCCCCCATGCGCGTCAGCTCTTCAGTGTAGCGGTAACGGCTGTCCCACACGCCCTCGGTGACAATGCTTGTGCCTTCGGCAAGGCACAGTGCGGTCGTCATCTGCGGCTGCATGTCGGTCGGGAAGCCCGGATAGGGCATGGTCTTGATGTTGGTCTTGGTCAGGCGGCCTTCGCGGCGCACCAGCACCGCATCGTCAAATTCGGTGACCTCAACGTTCATTTCCTTGAGCTTTGCCGTGATGCATTCCAGATGCTTCGGGATAACGTTCTTGACCAGCACCGAGCCGCCACAGGCTGCAACGGCCGCCATGAATGTACCCGCCTCGATCTGGTCAGGGATGATGGAATAGGTGCCGCCGTGCAGACGCTCGACGCCGCGGATTTTGATGACATCCGTGCCCGCGCCCTTGACGTTTGCGCCCATGGCATTGAGGAAGTTCGCCAGATCGACGATATGCGGCTCCTTGGCGCAGTTTTCCATGATGGTCTGACCCTTCGCCAGAACAGCTGCGAGCATGATGTTCATCGTCGCGCCAACCGAAACCACATCGAAATAGATATGTGCGCCGTGCAGACCCTCTTCGGGGGCCTCGGCGCGGATGTATCCGCCCTTGGGCAGCGTCACTCTTGCGCCCAGCGCTTCAAAGCCCTTGATGTGCTGGTCGATCGGACGCACGCCGCCGAAGTTGCAGCCGCCCGGCATAGCGACTTCAGCATAGCCGTATTTGCCCAGCAGCACGCCAAGCAGATAATAGGAAGCGCGCAGCTTGCGCTCCAGCTCATGCGGCTTCAGGCTGGGGTTCTGGGTGTTCTGGATTTCTACTGTCGTTGCGTTGAGCAGCCGGATCTGCGCGCCCAATTCGCGCATGATCTCCAGCTGCAGCGTCACATCAATAATCTTGGGCACATTCTCAATGCGAACCGGGCCGTCCGCCAGCAGCGCTGCCGGGACGATCGCAACCGCCGCGTTCTTTGCGCCGGAGATTGTGACCTCTCCATTGAGCGTTTTACCGCCGTTGATTACATATTTGGTCAAACCTACCTACTCCTCACTGTTGCAATACGCGTTCCGTCGCGTAAACTGTCTTCTACTGTATTCTATGACCGGGTGCGCGCATGCGTGCGCCCGCAAATTTTCTCACCAATCTATTTTACCACAATTTTTGATAAAGGAAAGATTTTTTTCAATTTTCCAGGTCTACAATCGTTTTTTTGGCACAATCCACCAAATATTCACCCGAATCCGTCGCGATCTTCCAAGTCGGCGTAAGCTGTAAGCGGCGGTTGCTGTCCACCTCCATGCGGTAACCGACCGTCATGGATTCGATCCGTTTGACATCCTGCGCCCGCGCGGCAAACTCCAGCAGTGCATCCGCTGCATTGCAGGATACGCCGCTGCCCTGCACGGTGGTATACGGCGTGCCAAAGCTCCACAATCCGCTTAAAGCTACGTTACCATCCCCGTCAAACCGCAGCGTCAGCACACGGTTGTGTACCGGCTGCCCCGCAACCGTCCCGGTCATGGCAACAGTCATACCGTCTGCCCGTGTAGAGCCATGCTCTACCTCCAGCCCCCAGCCGGATAACAGCTGCCGCGCCAGCCGCAGCGCCGAGGAGGCGTCGTCGGGTGCCTCCCGCCCGATTGTGCATTCTGCTTCCACCGTGCCGTCTTCGTGCCACTCCACCCGACCGGCATCGCTCTGGAACAGCACCGTGCCGTCCTCCTGCTCGGTGCGCTCGGCCGTCTCTCCCAGCATGGCCTGCGCGACCGCCTCTTCATCTGCGCGGCTGCGGTCGATCGACAGCGTCGGCAGCACCTTATCCTTGGGCAGCTGGAACGCATCATCCAGCTGCATGCCATATTCCTGTGTCAACGTGCGCAGATCCGCCACCAGCTCTTCGCCACGCTGGTAGTCCTGCCATAGCTTTACACCGAAATTTCCAATCAGAAACAGGTTAACCGCCAGCAGAATGACGATCAGCACATTTTTTACTTTATCCCACTGCAAGCGGTCTCACCTCCTATCAGTCTGCGTTTCTCAGATAGAAACGTGCGGGGGCGTAGCTTCCGTCGTCCTTTTCGCGATAAGCCACCATGAGGCCACACGCCTCTCCCATCGCGCCCGCAGCCGCCTGCTTAGCCGGTAGAACGATGCGGCTGGTGTCCTGTGCAGAGAATCTCTGCAAACGGACCGTTGCGGAAACCAGCGCGCCGTCCTCGAACGCGAAGGTCGCAAAATCGCTTTCTCCCAACACCGGCACACCGCCGTACATCTGCATAAAGACCAGCGTGGTCTGTCCATCCTCCTGCCCGACTGCATACAGGGACGCATGCGTATTGGTTTCGGCCACCCGCAGCGCCGCATCCAAAACCAGACGAGCGCAGTCCATTTGTGCGTCAAGTGCGGATTGGCCGCTGACTTCGCCCTCTTCATAGGCGCGCACCGTGGTATTCTCCGCCGAGGCAGCGTATTGCAGCAAGCCCGTAGCGCTTACGCGCAGCGTACTCACGTTATCAATGAACACGCGGACCTCATCATTTTGTTCGGCATAAAAATCCGCATAGGCTGTGAACCCGAACGCTTGCAGCAGCTCTTCCAGCCCGGTTCCGCTGCGCGTGGAAAACAGATCGATTGGCTCATTGCGCAGCAGCGGAAGGGACAGGGTTTCGCTGTCAAACAGCAACGTTTCCGGATACACCGCATATGACTCACCAGAAAACTTGCAGGGCTGCCCACGAAACGCATGCTGCGCGCTTTCCAGCACGCTTTTATCCGCCTTTGCCGCAGCCATATACAGCGCACCATCCGAAGTGCGCACAAACAGCTGCTCGGAACCAGCCGCATAGATCAGCGCTTCTACATAGACCTCGCTGCCATCTTTCCAGTTGCCGCCCATCCAGCCTGCAATTGCTCCCAGCGGGATTGCACCATGATAGCGCAATTCAGCGTAATCCCCGGCGCGCAGCGCAGCGTTCAGCTCGTCCTCACTGGCAGGAGCCAGCTCTTCGCCCGTCAGCACCTGCGCCCACAGGTCACGCACGGAAGCAACCGCCGCATCCATATCCGTCACATTATACTGCACGCCATACAGCTGCCCGTCCACAGTCAGCGCAAGCTGCACCGGTTCGGCGGCAGCTACACCGGACGAGCGCAGCTCATAGCCCACCGCGCCGCCAAATAACTGGTCGTGCGCACGCCGCAGCAGACTGTCCGCCGGCATCTGAGCCACATTCAGCCCGGTCAGCCAGTTAGCAGCGCACAGCGTCAGAAGCAGCAGCACCAGAACGATCAGCGACACATTTTTCGCCGTATTTTTGACCGACCGCTCCGCGCCTCTCATACCGGCCCCTCCTCGCTGTTCGGGGCCAGGTTGGTCGGCAGCGTGATCGTCACAGTCGTCCCCTTGCCATATTCGCTGGCCAGCGCGATCTTGCCCTCATGCTGCTCGACGATCTCCTTGGCAATCGCAAGGCCGAGGCCAGTGCCGCCGGCGGCGCGGCTGCGCGCCTTATCCACACGGTAAAAGCGCTCAAACAGGCGCGGCACGTCGGCCGCTGGAATACCCACGCCGTCATCCTCCACTGTGATGCGCACTCGGTTTTCCGTCGGTACGCAAGCCGACAGGCGGATATGCCCGCCCAACGGCGTATATTTGACCGCGTTGGACAGGATGTTCACCACAACCTGCTCGATACGCTCTCGGTCACCCACAATGGACGGCAGCGTATCCGGTGCATCCACGATCATCTCATGGCCGTTATCCTGTACAGTCAAACGCATCGCATTAGCCACCTTCTGGAGCAGATCGGACAGCGAAAACCGCGTCATGCGCAGCTCCATCCGGCCGTAATCCAGCTTAGACAGCGTCAGAAGATCGGTCACGATGCGCGCCATGCGCTCGGATTCGCTCGAAATAACGCCCAAAAACTGCTTTTCCGTGTCGATTGGAATATCGCCCGCAGCATCCAGCAGCGTTTCGGTATAGGAACGGATGTTGGTCAGTGGGGTACGCAGCTCATGCGACACATTGGCGACAAATTCGCGCCGCGCATCGTCCAGACGGCGCTGCTCGGTGATGTCGTGGATGACGGCAATCACGCCGCCCTCGCCATCCAGCGCACCGTAAGGCGCAAGCGTGACCGACAGCACGCGGTCGCGCCGCGTGATCTCGCTGGTCAGGAAGCTGCGCATGGCCGTCTCATCCGAACTGACCATATCCAGATCGGCAAAGATCTCGTCAAAGGTCAGCTGATCCTCCATGCGCACGCCCAGCATATTTTCGGTCGCAGGGTTCATGTGGATCAGCCGTCCATCCGTCGTAAAGGCGGCCACGCCGTCCGTCATGTGCAGGAACAGCGTATTGAGCTTATCGCGCTCGCCCTGCACCTCGCCGACCGTGCTTTTGAGCTGCCGCGCCATGTAGTTGAACGAGCGCGTCAATTCGCCGATCTCGTCGGACGACTGTACGCCCAGATCCTGATCGAAATTACCCTCTGCGATCGACCGTGCGCCCTCGGTGATGCGCTCGATCGGAGTGGTGATGGTTTTGCTGAGCAAAAAGGACAGCAAAATCGCCGCAAGCAGGCCGAACATC
This sequence comes from uncultured Agathobaculum sp., assembly GCF_944380975.1. Lineage (GTDB taxonomy): Bacteria > Bacillota > Clostridia > Oscillospirales > Butyricicoccaceae > Agathobaculum. The sequence goes on from NZ_CALWJK010000014.1 coordinate 18,612, forward strand.
ATCGCCTGCATGACGATTTGGAAAAAGCGCCATGACAGGTCGGAGATCTCGCTTTTGTCATCCGTGATGTACACGATGTAATCCACGCTGCCGTCGCCCTCCTTGTCGATGGGCACGGCAATATCCATCATGCTGTCAGATACGGACGAGCGCGCGCCAAGCTCACCAGCCATGGCAGCGACAATGTTGCTCGTCCGCGTCAGCGTGATGTTGGGGTTTGAGCCTTCCAGATACCGGCCCTCGGCATCCAGAATATAATAATTGCGGTAATCGTCAATGCCCAGCGCGCTTTCCCGCGCCTCTATGACGGTCTGCAAACCGGGCGCACCCTGCTCGGCCGCCGCTTCCTTGAGGGAATCCATCGTGCTCGATTGGTTGAACACGTTCTGCATTTGCTCATAGAAGCTGTCCAGATAAAACGTATTGACGCTGTTGATGAGGAACGTGCCCACCACTGCCATGACCGATATGATCATCAGCACCAGAATCAGCACCAGCTTCATGTGTAAGGAACGAAACAAAACAACACCTCCGGCGTGCGGAGCGCAGCCGCGCCGTTTTTCTCTGTATCCCGTGCGCGTGGCACGGTTCATCCGTTATTCATCGCTGAAATAATAGCCCATGCCGCGTTTGGTCATGATATAGCGCGGGCTGGCGGGCTGGTCCTCTACCTTTTCGCGCAGGCGGCGGATCGCCACATCGACCGCGCGCAGATCGCCGTAATAATCATAGCCCCAGACCTTCTCCATCAGCTCCTCGCGCGAAAACACGCGGCCGGGGGCTGCGGACAGGAAGCAAAGGATATCAAATTCACGCGCGGACAATTCCAGCGCCCGCCCGTTTTTATACACCATGCCGTTGTCACGCGAAATACGCAGGCCGCCGCCCGAAGGCACCGCAGGCTTTTCCCGCTCCTCCCCAGACAGCGTGCGCCGCATGTTCGCTTTGACGCGCGCCATCAGCTCGCGCATGGAAAACGGCTTAGTGATATAGTCGTCCGCGCCCAGTTCCAGACCGAGCACCTTATCGGTTTCCTCTTCGCGGGCGGTCAGCATGATGATCGGGGTATCCTGCTTTTCGCGGATGTGCCCAAGCACTTCAAAACCGTCCATCGAAGGCAGCATCACATCCAGCAGGATCAGGTCGGGCGCGTCCTCCAAAGCGGCGCGCAAACCGTCCGCACCGTCATACGCGACCATCGTATCGTATCCTTCGCGCTGGAGATTGAACACCAGAATGTCCGCAATCGCTTTTTCGTCCTCAACGACCAGAATTTTTTTCTTATCCATAAATGACCTCCTTCACAGAGGGTTGACGGGTGCTGCGTTCGGATCAGTACAGCCCCTTGAGCTTGGCGCGGTACAGCGCAACCACGGTCTTGGCGTCGCGAATCTCGTCACGCTCGACCATGGCTTCCACCTCGGCCAGCGGCAGCCGCACCACCTCGACAAATTCATCCTCATCCGGCTGCATTTCGCCTTCAGTCAGGTCGAGCGCCGCAAACAGGTGCACGACCTCGGTCAGAAAACCCGGAGAGGGGTATTCGCAGCCGAGCGGCACCAGACGCCCTGCCGTGCAGCCGGTTTCTTCCTTCAGCTCGCGCGCGCCGCAGTCGGCAATACTCTCCCCTTCGCCGTGATCCAGCTTGCCCGCCGGGATCTCCAGCAGCTCCGTATCATACGGGTAGCGGAACTGCCGCACCAGAATCACATTGCCGTCGCGGTCAATCGGCAGCACACCCACGCCGCCGACATGCTCGCACACCTCGCGCTGCGCAGTTTTGCCGTTGGGGAGAAGCGCCTCGTCCAGTCGTGCCTTCATAATCTTCCCTTCGAAAAAATATCGATGGGAGAGCTGTTTTTCGCGCATATTCATCCTAATCTACCTCTTTTCTACGGTGTGCCGAAGCAGCGCAGCACATAGGCAGCCTCCGGCGGCACCGAAATGTGCACACCGTGGCTGTCTGCGTCCTCAAATCCCGTTCCGCTGAGCATATCCACCGCGTAAACCGCCTGCACACAGGTGCGGATATGATGATGGCCGCGGTTGACGATCACCATCATGCGGGACGTATCGCTCACGCGCTCATATTGCAGCAGCGCGCCGTGGCAGCGCACAAAATGCAGGTCGCCGTCCGCCAGCGTGTTGCTGTCCGCGCGCAGTGCGCACAGGCGGCGGTAGAACGCGAGCAGCTCGCGGTCCTCCTGCCCCCACGGATACGTCCGACGGTTGAACGGGTCCTCAAACCCCTGCCGTCCGGCCTCATCGCCGTAATAAATGGTGGGCGAGCCCGGCATGGTGAACTGAATGACCGCCGCCAGGCGCAGCTTGCGCAGCGCATTCGCCAACCGGTCGGGCGGCAGCTCATACTGCGCGCGCCCGTCGCGGTCCATCTTCCATTCCTCGTCTGAAACACCCAGCAAAGTCAGCGCGCGCGCCGTATCATGCGTGCCGATGACATTCATTAGGTTATAAAACACATCGCGCGGATAATTTTCGCGGATGCATTCCATGGTTTCTGCGAAATGCTCCGCTGTTCCGCCGTTCAGGAACGACAAAATCGCGTCGCGCAGCGGATAGTTCATGACGCTATCCAGCTCACCGCCCTGAAAATACTTACGGCGCTCGGAGTAGGCGATTTTGTTGGAAGCGTCCTCCCAAACCTCACCGATGACCAGCGCATCCGCTTTTTCCCGCTTGGCTGCGGCATTGAGTTTCTGAATGAAGGCATCGGGCAGCTCGTCGGCCACATCCAGCCGCCAGCCGGACGCACCCAGCCGCAGCCAGCGGCGCACGACGCTGTCCTCGCTCTCAATGATATAGTCGAGATAGCTTTCGTCCATCTCGCGCACCTGCGGCAGCGTATAGATGCCCCACCATGAGCCGTATTTGTCCGGCCACTCCTGAAAATCGTACCAACGGTAATAGGGCGAATCCTGCGACTGATGCGCCCCAACGCTGTTGTATCTGCCACGGGCATTGAAGTAGCGGCTGTCATAGCCAGTGTGGTTGAACACACCGTCCAGCACCACCCGCATGCCGCGCGCAGCAGCTTGCTCACACAGCCTTCGGAAATCCTCCTCGCTGCCGAACAGCGGGTCGATGCGCTTGTAGTCGCCCGTGTCATAGCGGTGGTTGGAATACGCCTGAAACATCGGATTGAAATAGATGGTGGTCACATGCAGGCTTTCCAGATAATCCAGCTTGCTGATGACCCCGCGCAGCGTGCCGCCGAAAAAGTCATTATTGAGGATCTCGCCGTTCTCATCCGGCCGGTAAACCGGGATATCGTCCCAGTTTTCGTGCAGCACGCGCGGCGCAATCCCTTCTCCCTCGGGCTGGACGGGCATTTTATCCCGGCAGAAACGGTCAGGAAAAATATTATAGGTGATGCCTCGGCCAAACCAGCGCGGCGGCTGGTAGCCCGGATCATACACGGTCAGCTGGTACTTGTCGCCCAGCGTGTCAATGATCTCCGCGCGTCCGGCATAGCCGCGCGCGCAATAGCGCGGGCCGTCCGCTGTATCCATGGTGAAGTAATACCAGTACAAACCCGGATGGGACGGCGTAAAGCTGGTTGTATAGTGATCGCGCGCACCGGCCAGACCGTACCAGCGCATCGAGAACGCCTCCGGCTCCTTGCCGTCCTCCTCCACCCAGAGGGTGATATGCTCCGTACCGTGTTCGCGCTTCGGATAGGTGGAAAACTCAACCGTCTGTCCGGCAGGCACCGCGCCATACGGCGCTTTGCAGGCCAGACTGCGGGAGTGAAACACACAATCGGGAATGGTATTCAAAAAATTTCCCCCAAACATAAAAACTCTTTATATAGTATAGCACGAACTACACGCAAGGTAAACAAAAAACGCTTTTAGAGCACCGCCACATCCCATCTGCCGCCGCTGCAACCCCGCACTGGCATTTACACCCGCCCTTTCATACTATGATAACAGCCGCCGGTGCGCTGTTTGTCCATCCCTGGCCAAAAGGCGGCGGTCCGAAACGATGAAAGGAGGTTTTTTCATCCATGAATCTGCGTGTCCGTCTCAAAAACCCAGTGTTCTGGATGCAGCTTTTGCTGGGTATTTCCGCTACCATGCTGACCTATGCCAGCCTGACCGCTTCCGATATGACCAGCTGGGGCGCGGTTTGGGATGTCGTCCGTCAGGCGATCAGCAACCCATACTGTCTTTTTCTGATTGCGTCCAATATCTGGAGTGCACTGAACGACCCGACTACCAGTGGTCTGACCGATTCCGACCGTGTGCGGCAATATGATAAGCCGCTGGAAAAGTGAACCCATACACTACTGCAAAACGGGGGCCGGCTTTGCAGCCACGCCCCCGTTTTTTCATGCTTTTTTCGTATCTTTCTTGTACTGCGCAATCGTATGCGCAATGTACGGCTGCACTTCGCCGAGCGGAATGCCGAGCGCAACCGCCAGTTCCCCATGCAGGAGATCCTCCGCCCGCTTGCGGTAACGCTGGTCAACCTGACTGACACGCCGTCCGCTGCGACGGGATTTGGCATAGACCGTCTTGATGAGCTGCACCAGCTCACGGCAGTCGTGGCTTTGCAGCACCGCCTGGTAGTGCTCGCTCGACATGCGCATACTGTGCGAAGTGAAGCCATCCAGCTCAATGGTCGGAATGGTCTGGATCAGCTGTTCCGCCTGTGCGCGCGAAATGACTGGCCACGTGAACACCGAGGAATCCACGGGGACATAGATGGTCTCCGTTCCGGAAACAGGCGTGAGCGTATAATACGGCTTATCCTCCTCCGTATCAAAGGGCGGTTTACCGACCGCCTCCACCCGGCAGACACCACTGGTTCCGTAAACGATAAATTCCCCCGCCTGATACATGGTACTCCTCCTCACTGTGCCGAAACGCGACGGCAGGCAGCGTTTTCACGCTGCCGCCCACTACTTTCTCTTAAGATAATGATAGCACATTTTGCAGAGAAATGTAAGAAAATTTTTTATTTTCCCACATACCAGTCCAGATTTACCGCCATTTCATGCGGCAGATAAAAACACAGGTGGTCTTTCACCTGTCCGTTATACAGCAGCTCCGCGCGGTGCAGCACGCCTTCATATTGAAAGCCGCATTTTTCCAGCACACGGCGCGAAGCAGGGTTATCCGGATAGCAGGTCGCGCTGATGAGATCCAGCCCCATTTGACCAAAGCCGAAGCGCACCGCCGCGCGCACCGCCTCTGTCATATACCCCTGTCCCCAGTAGTCTACACCCAGCGCATAGCCGAGCGAACGCGCCGAGCCGTATTGCCGCGCAGAATCGGTGATCAGCCCGATCGAACCCATCAGGCGGCGATCAGTCTGTCGCTCGATCGCCCATACGCTCGATTGGTTCAGGAAAACCAGATGCAGGATATCGCTCGACTCCAGCAGGCTTTCATGCGGCTTCCAACCTGCATTCCGTCCCACTTCCTCATCCTTGGAGTAAGCGTAAAGCGCTTCCACATCATCCTCCCGAAAGGGGCGGAGCGTCAACCGTTCGGTTGTCAGCGTCATAGGGAACTCTCTCCTTTCCGTTGACAGAAAAGCAAAAGGGCGCAAAGCAATGCACTTTGCGCCCTTTCCTCTTATTACTTGATCGTCATGACCTGATCGCGTGCCGGACCAACGCCCAGCATGGTGATCGGACAACCGATGATACGCTCCAGTTCATGGATATAATCCTGTACCGTCTGCGGCAGCTCGCCGAACGAGCGGCAATTCGTGATATCCTCGTCAAAGCCGGGGAACTCCTCATAAACCGGCTCGCAATCCACCAGATCCATGAAGTTCGCCGGGAACTCGGTGACGGTTTCGCCGTTCTTCAGCTTATAGCCCACGCAGACCTTGAGCTTGGGCAGGCCGCGCAGCGGGTCGATCTTGTTGATGACGACTTCGGTCAGACCGTTGACGCGCACCGCATAGCGCGCGACCACAGCATCGAACCAGCCGGTACGGCGCGGACGGCCGGTAACCGTGCCGAACTCACCGCCGGCGTTGCGGATGTAATCGCCCGTTTCATCAAACAGCTCGGTCGGGAACGGACCTTCGCCCACGCGGGTGGTGTAGGACTTGAAAATACCCATGATGCTGTCGATGGCCGTCGGGCCAACGCCCGAACCGATGCAGCAGCCGCCCGCCACCGGATGCGACGAGGTGACAAACGGATAGGTACCCATATCAAGGTCGAGCAACGTGCCTTGCGCGCCCTCGAACAGCACTTCCTTGCCCTCCTTGACCGCGTTCCACGTCAGGATGGAGGTATCGCACACATAGGGACGCAGCCGGTCGGCGTATTCGCGGTACTCCGCGATCACCGCGTCCGCGTCGATCGCCTCGCCGCCGTACACGCCGGTGATGACACGGTTCTTGTGCGCGCACGCCTCGCGGATGACGGTTTCAAAGCGCTCTGCATCGACAAAATCGTGCATGCGCACACCGCTGCGCTCGGATTTATCCATATAGGTCGGGCCGATGCCCTTCTTGGTCGTGCCGATGGCGGTGCCTTCCTTGGCTTTTTCCGCTTCGCTCAGCGCGTCCAGCTCCAGATGCCACGGCAGGATGCAATGGCAGCGCGCGTCGATAAACAGCTTGTCGGTCGAAACGCCCTTTTCGTGCAGGCCGTCAATTTCGCCCAGCACCGCCTTGGGATTGACCACCACGCCCGGACCGATCACATTCGTGCAATCCGGATACAGGATACCCGAAGGGATGAGCTGCAGCTTGTATTTCACGCCGTTCGCCACAACGGTATGACCGGCGTTGTTGCCGCCCTGGCTGCGGACGACCAGATCGGCCTTGCCCGCGAAGATATCAATGAACTTGCCCTTGCCTTCGTCGCCCCACTGAGCGCCGAGAATTACCTTACCTGGCATAGGATTTCCTTCCTTTCTGCTCTCGGACACGCTTTCAGCATGTCATACAATGAAAGTATAGCATAGCACGCCGCTCTTTTCAATCCTGATTTGCGCCTTTTGACTTGTAAAAGGGCATACACCGTTGTAAAATATCCATGTACTTATCAAAGGAGACGGAAAGGACATGCATTATCTGGACAATGCGGCGACGACGGCAGTGCTGCCTGAAGCGGCTGAGGCTGCGATGCACGCGATGTGCACCTGCTTCGGCAACCCGTCAAGCCTGCATCAAATGGGAATAAACGCCTCTCACCTGCTGGAGGACAGCAGGAAAGCAGTGGCTTCCGCGCTCGGCTGCCTGCCGGAGGAGACCTACTTTACCTCCTGCGGCACGGAGAGCACCAACATCAGCCTGCGCGGGGTCGCCCACCTCAACCGCCACCAAAAGGGGCGCATCATCACGACCGAAATCGAGCACGCGGCAACGCTCAACACCTGCAAACAGCTCGCCGCTGAAGGGTTTGATGTGGTGTTCCTCGCGCCGGATGAGACCGGCCATATCACGCCCGACGCGCTCGCAGACGCGCTGACCGAGGACACAGTGCTGCTGTCCTGCCAGCTGGTCAATAATGAAATCGGCACGGTACAGCCGGTGGCCGAACTCGGCGCGCTGCTCCGCGCCAAAGCGCCGCGCGCGCTGTTCCACATCGACGCAGTGCAAGGGCTGGCGCGCGTGGGGCTCACACCAAAGAAGTGGAACTGCGACCTGATGAGCGTGTCCGGTCACAAGATCGGCGCGCCCAAAGGCATTGGCGCGCTGTATGTCAAAAAAGGGCTGCGCCTCCCGCCCTTAATGTTCGGCGGCGGACAGGAAAAGGGGATGCGTCCGGGCACCGAGGCACTGCCGAATATCGCAGCCTTTGCCAAAGCGTGCGAAATCCGCATGGCGCACTTTGACGAGGATTTTGCGCACGTGCAAAGCCTTGCCGACTATCTGCATGCGCAGGTTACGGCGCAGCTGCCGGACGCAGCGTTCAACGGCGCGGGCGATATCCCGCATGTGGTCAACCTGTCGCTTCCCGGCTGTAAGAGCGAGGTCATGCTGCGTGTGCTGGAGAGCGACGAGGTCTATGTTTCAAGCGGCTCGGCCTGCTCCAAAGGCAAGCAAAGCGGCGTGCTCAAGGCGCTCGGCCTGCCCAAAGCGCGCACGGACAGCGCGCTGCGCGTGTCCTTCTGTCCATCGAACACCAAGGAAGATGTGGACGCTTTTATCACAGCCGCGCAAAAGGGTCAGAAAATGTTCAAACGATAAATAAAGGAGAAACTATGAAAGAAGTATTGCTGCTCAAGTGCGGAGAGATCGTACTCAAAGGCCTTAACCGCAAAACCTTTGAAGATCGCCTGCTCAAAAACCTGTCTCGCCGTATGAAGCACGTCGCGGACTGCAACATCTCCATGCGCCAGTCGGTGGTCTATGTCGAAGTGCCCGAGGACGCGGATGCAGACGCGGTCATGGACTGCGCGCGCCATGTGTTCGGCTTTGCAACCATCTCTCGCGCGGCGGTCTGCCCGGAAAAGACGCTTGAAAGCGTCATCGACACCGCACAAAGCTATCTTGCGCCGCGTTTTGCGCAAGCAAAGACCTTCAAGGTCGAGACCAAGCGCGGCGATAAGAAATTCCCCATGACCTCGACCGAGATCAGCCAGCACGTCGGCGGCGAGCTGGCCGACCGTTTTCCGGACGTGCGCCCCTACATGCATGGCCCCGACCTGACGGTTCACGTCGAGATCCGCGAACAGTACGCCTTTGTCCACGCAGGCCCCGAGCCGGGCGCGGGCGGCATGCCGATCGGCTCGAACGGCAGAGCCGCGCTCCTGCTTTCGGGCGGCATCGACAGCCCGGTTGCGGGCTGGATGATGGCCAAGCGCGGGCTGGAACTGGTCGGCGTACACTTTTTCAGCTATCCCTACACCTCGGAGCGTGCCAAGGACAAGGTGCTCGAGCTGGGCCGCAAGCTGACCGCATGGTGCGGCCGCATGAGCGTCATGGTCGTGCCGTTCACCAAAATTCAAGAGGAAATCCGTGAAAAGTGCCATGAAGAGCTGTTCACGCTCATCATGCGGCGCTTTATGATGCGCATTGCCGAAAAAGTGGCAGTCGAATACGGCTGCGGCGCGCTCATCACCGGCGAGTCGCTCGGACAGGTCGCCAGCCAGACCATGCCCGCCATGGGCGTGACCGGCGCAGTGTGCGAGCTGCCGATTTTCCGCCCGTGCATCGGCATGGACAAGGAAGAAATCGTCACGATTGCCCGCAAGATCGACACCTTTGAAACCTCCATCCTGCCGTATGAGGACTGCTGCACGGTGTTCACCCCCAAGCACCCGAACACCAAGCCCAAGATGCCGAAAATCCTCGAAGCGGAGAGCCATCTGGATGTAGATGCGCTGGTCGAGGAAGCCGTTGCAGGTGTCGAAATCATTCACCTACCGTAAAGCAAGAAAGAAGGCATTATTTCCATGAACGCAGAACTGATTGCCGTCGGCACGGAGATCCTGCTGGGCGACATTGTCAACACAGATGCGCAGGTCATCTCGCAGGGTCTGAGCGAACTGGGCATCAACGTATTTTACCAGACCGTCGTCGGCGACAACCCGGCGCGCTTGCGCCATGTCATTGAGACCGCGCGCGACCGTGCGGATATCATCATCACAACCGGCGGCCTTGGGCCGACGCTCGATGACCTGACCAAAGAGACGCTCGCGACCGTATTTGGCCGCAAAATGGCGCTGCACCAGCCCTCGCTCGACCGCATCAAGGACTTTTTCCAGACCATCGGCCGCGAAATGACCCCGAACAATGAAAAGCAGGCGTGGCTGCCCGAGGGCTGCACGGTGTTCGTAAACGAATGGGGCACCGCGCCCGGCTGCGCGTTTGAGGCATACGGCAAGCACGTCATCATGCTGCCCGGCCCGCCGCGCGAGTGCGAGCCGATGTGGAAGCAGTGCGCCATGCCTTACCTTTATCCGTTTGCGGGCGGCTGCATCGTTTCGCGCAACGTCCGCGTATTCGGTCTGGGCGAGAGCAATATGGAGACCATCCTGCACGATATGATGGAAAACAGCACCAACCCCACCATTGCGCCTTACGCCAAGACCTCGGAATGCTTTGCACGCGTGACCGCTAAGGCGGAAACCCCCGAGGAATGCGAAAAGCTGCTTGAGCCGGTCGTGGAGAAAATCTGTGACCTGCTGGGCGACGACGTGTACGGCGTGGACGTGGATTCGCTGGAGCAGGTTATGGGCGACGGGCTGCGCGCACGCGGCATGACGCTTGCCGTGGCGGAAAGCTGCACGGGCGGTTTGCTGTCCAAGCGCATCACCGATGTACCCGGCTGCTCGGATTACTACCTCGGCGGCGTATGCTCGTATGCCAACGAGGTCAAGATGAACGTGCTGGGCGTGAAAAAGGAAACGCTCGACACGGTCGGCGCGGTATCTCCCGAAGTAGCTGAGCAGATGGCCGAGGGCGTGGCAAAGGCACTCGGTGCGGATGTCGGCGTAGGCATCACGGGCGTCGCCGGCCCGGGCGGCGGCACGGAGGAAAAGCCCGTCGGTCTGGTATACATCAGCGTCTGGTGCAAGGGGCAGCACTACACCCGCAAGATGAAGTCCACCAATGGACGCGACCGCGTGCGCATGCAGGCGGCTTCCACCGCCCTCGACTTGATTCGCCGCAACATTTTTTGAACAAATAAGTGCGGTTTTGTCTGTTTTTTCGACATTCCCAGTCATTCCCTGTGGAAACCAAACAAAATTCTCATCAAAAAAGTCCAGCAATTGTGTAAAATTGCTGGACTTTTGTTTCCCCTTGATGTATACTATATCTAACTAAAGTGAGAGGTATTCGCCTATAACAGGGCGAAATGTACAAAACAGTTGGAAAATTTTCGAAGATACGCTGTATTTTGGCATTCCGAGAACATAAGAAGTGCAAAAGGGAGAGATGCGATATGAAGAAAACACCCGCAGCGCCGGCCTGTGAAAAGCGCAGCCAGCTTTTCTATTCGGGCAGGGACTGCCGCGCCTTTGACTATATGGGCGCACATCCCTTTGAACAGGACGGCGAACCCGGCTACCTGTTCCGGGTCTACGCCCCCGAAGCGGAAAAGGTTTCGGTCATGGGCGAATTCAACGGCTGGAATCGCGACGTGGACTACATGATGCGCGACGAGCAGGGCATCTGGGAAAAATTCATTCCGCATGTTTCCGAATATGCAGCATATAAGTATAGTGTATGGGCCAAATCGGGCGATGTATTCGACAAGTCCGACCCGTACGGCTTCCACAGCGAAACCCGCCCCGGCAACGCCTCCAAGGTATATGACATCGAGGGCTACGAATGGAACGACGCTTCCTGGATGGACTGGCGCAAGGGTCATCTGCCCTATTCCAGCCCGGTTAATATCTACGAATGCCATCTCGGCTCGTGGAAGGTACATGAGGACGGCAACTTCTATTCCTACCGCCAGCTTGCGGACGAGCTGGTGCCCTACGTCAAGGAGATGGGCTATACCCACATCGAAGTCATGCCGCTGACCGAGTATCCGTTCGACGGCTCATGGGGCTATCAGGTCATCGGCTATTTTGCCGCGACCAGCCGCTACGGCACGCCCAAGGATCTGATGTACTTCATTGACAAAGCGCATCAGGCAGGCCTCGGCGTCATCATGGACTGGGTACCCGCGCACTTCCCCAAGGACGGCTGCGGTCTGGTCGAGTTTGATGGCTCGTACCTCTATGAATACGCCGATCCGCTCAAGATGGAGCACAAGGAATGGGGCACGCGCGTATTTGACTATGGCAAGACCTCGACCCGCAACCTGCTGTTCTCCTCGGCAATGTTCTGGATCGAGAAGTTCCACATGGACGGCCTGCGCGTAGACGCGGTCGCTTCCATGCTTTATCTGGACTACAACCGCCAGCACGAATGGCGGCCCAACATCCATGGCGGCCGCGAGAATCTCGAAGCGATCGACTTTCTGCGCCTGCTCAACGAGTTCATCCTGACCGACCATCCGGACGTCATGATGATCGCAGAGGAATCCACCGCATGGCCGATGGTGACCAAGCCCGGCTATGACGGCGGTCTGGGCTTCAACTTCAAGTGGAACATGGGCTGGATGAACGATATGCTGTGCTACTGCTCGGCAGACCCCTTCTTCCGCAAGGACATGCATGACAAAATCACTTTCTCGTTCATGTATGCATTCTCGGAAAATTACATCCTGCCGCTTTCGCATGACGAAGTCGTGCACGGCAAGTGCTCGCTGATCGGCAAGATGCCGCCTCCGTACGAAAACCAGTTCGGCGGCCTGCGCGCACTGTACGGCTACATGGCCGCACATCCGGGCAAAAAGATGCTGTTCATGGGCGGCGAGTTCGCCCAGTTCTCCGAGTGGGCATACCAGCGCGGACTGGACTGGATGCTGCTGGACTATCCGGCGCATAAGCAGATGCAGACCTATGTCAAGGCGCTCAACCATTTCTATCTGGAAACCCCGCAGCTGTGGGAGCAGGACACCGACTGGCGCGGATTCGAGTGGATCAGCCACGAGGATAACCGCAACAACATCATCGCTTTCCGCCGCATTGCCAAGGACGGCAGCGATCTTGTCGCCGTTGTCAACTTCTCTCCCGAAGTGCAGGAGAATTACCGTATCGGCGTACCGCTCGCCGGAACATATGAAGAGGTGTTCACCTCGGACAAGACCGAGTTCGGCGGCAGCGGCATGACCAATGGCAAGGTCAAGACCGACAGCAAAAAGCCCATGCACGGACAGGAGCAGTCCATCAGCATCCAAATCCCGCGCTTCGGCGTATTATTCTTCAAGGGTAAGCCGCGCGCCAAGCGCCGCACCAAGGCTGAAATCGAAGCCGCGAAAAAGGCAGCCGCAGAGAAAGCCGCCAAGTCCGCCAAGGGATCGCGCACAGCCTCCAAGGCGGTTGCCAAAACCGGAACGCGCGCCGTAGCCAAGACGGGCTCCAAGGCCGTGGCGAAAACAGGGGAAAAAGCGGTCGCAAAGACCGGCACGAAAGCAGTCACCAAGACCGGAGAAAAGGCGGTGGTTCAGGCAAGCGATGCCGGCAAGCAGGATTCTTAAAAGGGGACGCGCCGAAACCGGCGTGAAATAATATGTAAACCGCAAAAAGGAGAGTTCATCAATGTATCGGAAAAAAGAATGCGTAGCCATGCTGCTCGCAGGCGGTCAGGGCAGCCGCCTCTATGTACTGACCAAAAAGGTCGCCAAGCCCGCGGTGCCGTTCGGCGGCAAGTACCGCATCATCGACTTCCCGCTTTCCAACTGCGTCAACTCCGGCATTGACACGGTCGGCGTACTGACCCAGTACGAGCCGCACGTACTCAACGCTTACATCGGCTCCGGCCAGACCTGGGACCTAGACCGCCTGCGCGGCGGCGTATACGTCCTGCCGCCGTACCAGAAGGGCAAAACCTCCGAGTGGTACAAGGGCACGGCCAACGCCATTTACCAGAACATCCAGTTTATCGACGATTACGATCCCGAGTATGTTCTGATCCTGTCGGGCGACCACATCTACAAGATGAACTACAATAAGATGCTCCAGCAGCACAAGGAAACCGGCGCGGATGCAACCATCGCGGTGCTCGATGTGCCGCTCGCAGAAGCATCCCGTTTCGGTATCATGAACTGCAAGCCGGACGGCACGATCTACGAATTCGAGGAGAAGCCCAAGAATCCGAAGTCCACGCTGGCCTCCATGGGCATCTATATCTTCTCCTGGAAGAAGCTGCGCCAGTATCTGATCGACGACGAGGAGAACTCCAAGTCCTCCAACGACTTCGGCAAGGACATCATCCCCGCTATGCTCGGCAACGGTGAAAAGCTGGTTTCCTATCGTTTTGAAGGCTACTGGAAGGACGTCGGCACGATCGAAAGCCTTTGGGAAGCCAACATGGATCTGCTTTCCCCGAACTCCGGCCTGAACCTGTCGGACGACAGCTGGAAGATCTACGGACGCACCACCGGTTCGCCCCCGCACTTCACTGCCAAGAACGCAACCGTCAAGCACACCCTGCTTTCCGAGGGCTGCGAGATCGCGGGCGATGTTTCCGAGTCCGTGCTGTTCTCGGATGTTAAGATCGCCAAGGGCGCAAAGGTGGAATACTCCATCCTGATGCCGGGCGCGGTCATCGAAGAGGGCGCTACCGTGCGTTACTCCATCATCGCAGAAAACGCCGTCATCGGCAAGGATGCGGTTGTCGGCGGTAGCCCGTCGGACGGCGACGTGGAGAAATGGGGCGTAGCCGTCGTTGCGGAAGGCGTGCGCATTGGCCGCGGCGCAACGCTGGCGGCGAAAGAAATGGCAGACGAAGACCTGCCGGACGTAAAGTAAGGGGGCAGAAATGATGAACAGTGTTTTAGGCATCATCATTGCATTTGATAACGACAACGATCTCCGTGAGATCACCGAGCACCGCACGGTTGGCGCGGTGCAGTGGGGCGGCCGCTACCGCATCATCGACTTCATGCTGTCGAACATGGTAAACAGCGGCATTTACCGCGTGGGTGTGCTGATGAAGGACAAGTATCAGTCCCTCATCGAACACATCGGCAACCCCAAGGACTGGGATCTCTCCCGCAAGAACTCGGGCGTGACCCTGCTGCCGCCGTATTCTTACTCGAAAAAGGCATCTCCGCTGGTCACTGGCGAGTACCGCGGCAAGATCGACGCGCTGGCCGGTGCGGTCGACTTCCTGCAGAAGAACAAGGCAGATTACGTTGTGGTTGCAGACGGCGACATCGTTGCCAACATCCCGCTTGACGATGTGATCGACCGCCATATCAAGTCGGGTGCCGACCTGACCATGGTCTGCACTAAGAAGCAGAAGGATTCGCCGTTTACCACCTATGTTGAGCTCAACCGCAAGAAGGAAGCAGTCGATATCCGTGTAGGCGATTCCAACGAGGGCAAGTGCAAGCACATCGCGCTGGGTATTTACGTCATGAGCCGCCAGTACCTCATTCATATGCTGTCTGACTGCGTCACGCACAATTGCATCCATTTTGAGCGTGAATTCCTGTCCCGCGCGCTGATCGACGGCACGGTGGCCGGTTACCTGTTCAACGAATATGCGATGAAGATCGAGGATACCTCGGATTACTTCCGCTCCAACATGGATATGCTGGACAAGGACGTGCGCTCGGAAGTGTTCCTGCGCACCCGCCCCATCCTGACCCGTATCAAGGACGAAGCCCCCGCCTACTACGGCGACAAGGCCGTGGTAGAGGACAGCCTGATCGCAGACGGCTGCCACATCGAAGGCACGGTAAAGAACTGCGTGCTGTTCCGCGATGTTGTGGTCGAAAAGGGCGCGGAAATCCGCGACTGCATCATCATGGAGGGCGGCCGCATCCTGTCGGATGCATCGCTGCGCCACGTCATCACCGACCGCAACGTTGTCATCCGCGACGGGCGTACCATGATGGGTCACGAGAACTACCCCATTACGATCGCTAAAAATGCAACCGTTTGAAAAAAATACGTTAAATTCGCTGCAAATAAGCGAAAAACACGGGCTGAAAGCATGAAATGTTCGTGGAAATTCCCTATTTTGCAGAGAGAAAGAATCTAGTATAATAAAGATACGCAGGTGCGGAAGCGGGGCCCTGTTTCCGCACCTCCTACTGGGGAGGCTCGGTTCTTATGAAAATCATGTATGTTACCAGTGAATGCGCCCCGTTCGTCAAAACCGGCGGTCTGGGCGACGTTGCCGGCTCACTGCCGAAAGCCCTTGCTGCAAAGGGACACGACGTGCGTGTATTCTGCCCGCTGTATTCCGCGATTGGGCAGGAGTGGCGTGAGAAGTTCTACTACTTAAAGAACGCCTATGTCCGCTTAGGCTGGCGCAACCAGTACTGCGGCATTTTCCGCTATGAAGCGGACGGCGTAACCTATTACTTTATCGACAATGAATATTATTTTGCGCGCGGCCAGGTCTACGGCGAGTATGACGATGCAGAACGCTTCGCCTACTATTCCAAGGCAGTGCTTGAAGTGTTGCCCGATCTGGACTGGAAGCCGGACGTGATCAACTGCAACGACTGGCAGACCGCGCTTGTGCCGGTGTATTACAACCTGATGTTCTCCTCCCGTCCGTTCTATGAGAACATCAAGACCGTATTCACCATCCACAATATCCAGTATCAGGGCCGCTACGGCCGCGAAATCCTCGAGTATGTGCTCGGCATTGACGATGCGCACTTCCGCTCGGGCTTCATGGCAATGGACGGCGATGTGAACCTGATGAAGGCTGCGATCGTGGCCTCCACCGCGGTCACCACGGTTTCGCCCACCTATGCAGGCGAGATCCAGACCGAATATTACGGCTACCGGCTGGATTCCGTGCTGCGCATGAACAGCTATAAGCTGCACGGCATCCTCAACGGCATTGATATGGATGCCTTCAACCCGGAAACCGACCCCAAGATTTTCAAGAACTATGGCCCGAACAATCCGGATGACAAAAAGACCAATAAGCTTGAGCTTTTGAAACTGTGCGGCATTGAGGGGGACGAAAATACGCCGGTTATTGGTATGGTCACCCGCTTTGTTGACCAGAAGGGCCTTGACCTGATCGAAGCCGTGCTGCACGACATCCTGTCGGACGACCTCCGCCTGATCGTGCTGGGCAAGGGCGACTGGCGGTACGAGCAGATGTTCCTCGAAGCCAAGCGCCGCTATCCGAACAATATTTCGGCATCCATCATGTTCTCGGGCGATCTGGCCAACCGCATCTATGCGGGCGCGGATATGTTCCTGATGCCTTCCAAGTTCGAACCGTGCGGTCTGGCGCAAATGATCGCACTGCGCTACGGCACCATCCCGATCGTGCGCGAAACCGGCGGCTTGAAGGACACCGTGCAGGCCTTCGTCGATTATGCAGGCACCGGCAACGGCTTCACCTTTGCCAGCTACAATGCGCATGACATGCTGCACGTCATTCGGGAAGCCTGCGGTGTATTCCGCTACAACAAGCCCGCTTGGAAGAAGCTCATGCTGCAAGGCATGCAGAGCGACTTTAGCTGGGGCAGCTCGGCAGATAAATATATCGAGGTTTATCATTCTGCCCTTGGTTGGTAAGACCTATTAAGCAAATTAGAGTGAGGAGACAAGAGAGACCATGTCAAAGAATCAGTACACAAAGACCGCTTTGAAGGAGGCTATTGCAGGCAAGCTGCAGCGCCACTTCGGCCGCGAGGTTGCAGACGCCTCAAAGGAACAGGTTTACGAGGCCTGCGCGCTCGTCGTGCGCGATGCGCTCACCGAGCATATGATTGAAACCCAGAACGAGGTTGAAAAATACGGAGAGCGACAGGTGCACTATTTGTGCATGGAATTTCTTGTGGGCCGCAGCCTGCGCAACAACGCCTACAATCTGGGCATTCTGCCCGCACTGACCGAAGCACTGAAGGATATGGGCTATGAAATGGCCGATATCTTCGAGGAAGAGGCCGATCCCGGTCTGGGCAACGGCGGTCTGGGCCGTCTGGCAGCCTGCTATATGGACGGCATGGCAACCATCGGCGTGCGCGGCACCGGCTACTCCATCCGTTACGAACACGGTATCTTCAAGCAGAAGATCGAGGACGGCCAGCAGGTCGAGCTGCCGGACTCCTGGCTCGCGTCTGGCGACGTTTGGCACATTCCCGCGATGGACGACACCCGCGAGGTCAAGATCGGCGGCACGGTCAACACCTATTTCAACGATCAGGGCAAGCTGATCGTCGAGTACCACGACTATACGCCGGTTCTGGCTGTCCCGTATGACATGCCGATCTCGGGCTATGACACCAACAACATCGCCTGCCTGCGCCTGTGGGAGGCCAAGAGCCCGATCGCGCTGGACATGAAGCTGTTCTCATCGGGTGAATACCTCAAGGCGCTGGAGAAGCACGCGATGGCGGAAACCATTTCTATGGTGCTCTACCCCGAGGATAACCACCGCGAGGGCCAGTCCCTGCGCCTCAAGCAGCAGTACTTCCTCGTTTCTGCAACCCTGCAGGATATCTGCGCCAAGCACAAGGCCAAGTACGGCACGCTGGAAAACTTTGCGCACAAGCATGTGCTGCACATCAATGATACCCACCCGACGCTGGTCATCCCCGAACTCATGCGTATCCTGATGGACGAAAACGACATGAGCTGGGAGAACGCTTGGAACATCACCAGCCAGTCGGTCGCTTACACCAACCACACGGTTATGCCCGAAGCACTTGAGTGCTGGCCGGTATCGCTGGTGCAGGAGCTGATGCCCCGCATCATGCAGATCATCTATGAAATCAACGAGCGCTTCTGTAAGGAGCTGTGGAACTACTTCCCGAACGACTTCCAGAAGATCTCCAAGCTAGCCATCGTATCGGATAACACCGTCCGCATGGCACATCTGGCGATCGCAGGCTCGTTCTCGATCAACGGTGTTTCCGCGCTGCACTCCGAGATCCTCAAGGATCGCGTATTCAACGATTTCTACAAGATTTACTCCTCCAAGTTCTGCAACGTCACCAACGGCATTGCACACCGCCGCTGGCTGTGCGAGGCGAACCCGGAGCTGGCTGAGCTGATCGAAAGCAAAATCGGCAAGGGCTACCGCAAACATCCGTCCGAGCTGCAGGTACTTGCTAACTACGGCAACGACAAGGCGCTGCTCCAGCGTCTGGGCGAGATCAAGCGCGACAACAAGCAGCGTCTGGCAAACTATATCAAGGAGCATAACGGCATCGAGATCAATATGGACTCGATCTTTGACGTACAGGTTAAGCGTCTGCATGAATACAAGCGCCAGATGCTCAACATCCTGCACATCATTTCGCTGTACCACAAGCTGAAGGATAATCCGGGCATGGACTTCGTGCCGCGCACCTTCATCTTTGGCTCCAAGGCTGCACCGGGCTATGCGGTAGCGAAAAAGACCATCCGCCTGATCAATTCCATTGCAAACATGATCAACAACGACCCGGACATTGGCGACAAGCTCAAGGTCGTGTTCATTGAGGACTACAAGGTATCTCTGGCTGAGATGATTATGCCGGCAGCTGAGGTCTCTGAGCAGATCTCCATTGCGGGCAAGGAAGCATCCGGTACGGGCAACATGAAGTTCATGATGAACGGCGCACTCACCATCGGCACGATGGACGGCGCAAACGTCGAGATCTGCGAAGCAGTCGGCCGCGAGAACATCTTCATCTTCGGTATGGAAACGCCCGAAGCTGAGGCTCTGGCAGCGTCCGGCAACTACGAGCCGATGCTGATTTATCAGAACGATCCGGTCATCAAGCGTGTGCTTGACCACATCATCAACGGCTTTGGCGACGGCGTGGACTACACCGATATTGCCAACCTGCTGCTGCACGGCGGCAACGGCGGCCCGGCTGACCGTTATATGAGCCTGAAGGACTTCTCCTCCTATGCAATTGCACAGGAGCGCGTCAGCGAGATGTATCGCCATGCAGAAAACTGGAACTATATGTCGCTGATGAACATTGCAAACTCCGGTCGCTTTGCGTCCGACCGCTCGGTTGCAGAGTATGCGCAGAACATCTGGCGCGTCAAGACCAACTTTGCGTTTTAATAAAATTCGATGGAAGCGTACAGCTTCCATCGAGTTTAGGACACACCGCGCTTCGCGCGGATGTGTCCCAAGCGAGAAAAGTTCCGATCAGCGAAACTTTTCTCCGCCCCTGTATAAAAAGCCCGGCTCAGCCGGGCTTTTTATGATTTTCGGGCATCATTGCCCGCAAATCTATTGTATATGCGCCTGAGGGCGCAAAAAAGGACGCTTTCCAGCGTCCTTTTTTGATTTTGCGCATTTTAGCCCAGCAGTCCCAGATGCTCCAGCAGAATTTTGAGTCCCATCAGGATAAGCACCACTCCACCAAACAGTTCCGCCCGCGATTTATATTTTGCACCGAATACATGCCCGACCTTGACACCCACGCAGGACAGCACAAAGGTCGTCACGCCAATAAAGCAGACCGCAGGCACGATCTGCACCTGCAAAAAGGCGAACGTCACGCCGACCGCGAGTGCGTCGATGCTGGTCGCCACCGCAAGCGGCAGCATTGTACCAAAGGAAAACGAATCGCTGAGGTTTTCTTCGTCCGTGTCGCGCGACTCGCGCACCATATTGCCGCCGATCAGCGCCAGCAGCACGAACGCGATCCAGTGGTCGACGCTGGTGATCAGCGTCTGGAAGCGCACGCCCAGCAAAAAGCCTAAAAGCGGCATCAATGCCTGAAATCCACCGAAATACGCGCCGGTAATGAGCGCATGGCGCGGCCGCAGCGTGCGGACGCTCAAGCCCTTGCAGATGGAAACCGCAAAGGCATCCATCGACAGGCCGACCGCAATGATAAACAGCTCCAGTAAACCCATTTTCTTGTCCTCCTTGTCGTTAGCAGCGCCGAACGGGCATAAAAAAAGAGACCCATCCGCCGTAAAACAGATAAGTCTCGTCATTTCATGCAGAACCAGAGGAGCGTCCTCCCCAGTATGTTGGCCCTACCGCGCGGAATGGAACAAATCCGCGCCGACTACTCCCTTATTACCGCCTATGATATCATATGCGGCGGACAAAGTCAATATCACCCGGGAAACGGGTGCACAAGGTTCACCCGTGGCGCAGCCGTTCCTCCATATAGTCATGCGCGCGGTTTTCGATCTCATCGTCGAGCGGCGTCAGCGGCTCGACACGATCATACTTGCGTGTCAGTGTGGTTTGCAGGATGAAGTCGGCCAGCGCCGGGTTTTTGGGCAGCAGCGAGCCGTGCGAGTAGGTCGCAAACACGTTTTTGTAACGTGCGCCCTCGGTCTGGTCCTCACCGTTGTTGCCATAGCCCTTGAGCACCATACCCAGCGGAGCCACATCCTCACCCAGATAGGTCTTGCCCGAATGATTTTCAAAACCGACTACGATCGAGCCACCGCTTTCAGGTGTCGTGCGGTACATATAGTTGCCGATCATGCGCTCTTTTGCGCCAATCGTGTGGATATTGATTGCACCGATAAAGTCAAGCTGGTTGCCGTCCCATGTTTTGTAATATTGCCCCAGCATCTGATAGCCGCCGCAGATGGCAAGGAATACCTTGCCTTCCTCCACTGCCGTGCAGATATCACGCCCCTTGCCCGCAGCAAGGTCGCGCAGCAGCACCTCTTGCTCAAAATCCTGACCACCGCCGATGAAGAAGATATCATGCTTATCAATGTCGATCGGCTGCCCGATCGAGCATTCCTCGATACTTACCTTGATGCCGCGCGCCTCCAGCCGCCGCTTCATCGTGATAATATTGCCCCGATCGCCATACAGGTTCAAAATGTCGGGGTACAGGTGACAGATATTCAGTTCCATAACTCCCCTCCCCCTTATTCGTAAAACGCTTTCACGTCGGTGTGCTTGGCAATCTCACCGCGCAGGTCAAACATCGCCGTGTAAGTCGGCATCAGGAACGCGGGTGTCTCGTCCGTGCCAACCTGTTCCAGCAGCGCATCATATTCGCGGATAACCTCGATGCGATCTGTCGTAAAGCCTGCGTATTTCAGGCGCAGCGCCATATCATCCGCGCGCACACCGGAAACCAGAATGCGCGTAAAGCGCGCTTCCTGCTCAGCCAGCGTCTCAAAGTCCACGTCCCAGATCCAGCTGATATCCGTACCGTCCGCAAAGCGGTCATTGAGCAAAAACGCCAGCTTGCAGGTGCCCTTATCGTGCGCAATCAGGTTGATGACTTGATTGAAGCCCGCCGGATTTTTGACCAGCATCATGCGTGCCTGCGCCTTGCCCAGCGTAAACTGCTCGGCACGGCCAAAGCCGCACTCAAACTGACCGAGCGCACTGACCGCAGTTTCTTCATTGATGCCGACAACATGCGACACCGCCGCGGCTGCCGCCGCGTTATAGATGTTATATCCGCCCGGCAGATTGACGTGTACCTCATGCATACGCCCGCAGATGGACAGTTCAATATCGGACGAATCCGCACCCGCGGCGAGGATTTTTGTCACCGCCACATCGGGCTCGTGCCGATGATAACCGCATTTGGGGCAGCGGAAGCCGCCCAGATGTCCATAAGTGATATAGTCGTACTGGTATTCAGTCTTGCAGTGGATGCAATAGGGCGCATCGGACAGCTCATGCGCCGCGTTCTCATAGATCGGAACGTTCACGCCAAACCACAGCACCTTGTTCGGGACTTTCTCCGCCAGCGAAGCGGTGAGCGAGCAGTCCGCATTGAGGCAAAGCGTCGCGTCCGGCACATGGGTGATGCCCTCGCGGATCGCGTTTAGGGTGTGCGTAATTTCGCCATAGCGATCGAGCTGGTCGCGGAAAATATTGTTCACCACCAAGCACTCAACCGGCAGGAATTCGCTCGTTTTGCGGAACGCGGCCTCGTCGCACTCGATCAGCGCGTGCGTATACGGACATTTGCCGGAAAGCGTACAATGCTGCGCGAACACGGCGATGATACCGGTCAGCAGGTTTGCACCCGATTTGTTGGAAAAGTATTTCAGTCCCGCATCGGCAAATGCCTGCTCAATCATGCGCGAGGTGGTGGTTTTGCCGTTGGTGCCGGTTACGACCGTGACCTTGACCCCGCGCGACAGCTCCCCGAGAATATTTTTGTCGATCTTGAGCGCCAGCTTGCCGGGCAGGTTGGTGCCGCCGCGGCCGAGACGGCGCAGCATCGCGCCCGAGGCCTTGCACACCGCAACGGCCAGCCGGGTTTTCAGCTTCATACAATAACCCCTCTATCTGTCAATTTCATATATAATGAAGTATACCGCATTTTTCCGTGCAGTACAAGCATGGAAATGCGTTCGCAGCGACAGATTAGACAAATTGTGTGGCAGAATTTCGTCACCTTGTTGAAAAAATGTTTCGCAACACGAAATGCACAAAAAAGGGCATATTTTTTTGTGAAAAACTGCTGGGACGCACTGGAAAATTCACAAATTCGCGCAAAAGCACTTGCATTGACAAACAGATATTGTATAATTTAGATAGTGGCTTTAGCCAAATATCAGGATGAGGTGAATTCCAATGGATTATATGTCTGAATACAAGCGCTGGCTGGATAGCGAAGCGCTTTCTGAAGATGAGCGCGCCGAGCTGCGCGCCGTCGAAAACAACAACGAAGAGATCGAAAGCCGCTTTTTTGCGCCCTTGTCGTTTGGCACGGCTGGTCTGCGCGGTGTGCTGGGCGTAGGTCTCAACCGCATGAACCGCTTCACGGTCGGTCAGGCGGCGCAGGGCCTTGCCAATCTGATCGTTTCCAACGGACAGGCCGCGATGGATCGCGGCGTTGCCATCGCATATGACAGCCGCCATTTCTCGCCCGAGTTTGCCAAGCAGTCCGCCTGCATCCTTGCGGCGAACGGCATCAAGGCACTGCTATTTGATGAGCTGCGCCCGACGCCCGAGCTGTCCTTCGCAGTGCGCCACTATGGCTGCATCGCGGGCATCAACATCACCGCGTCCCACAACCCGAAGGAGTACAACGGCTATAAGGTATACTGGGAGGACGGCGCGCAGCTGCCGCCCGCTGAAGCCGACGTAGTTGCCAAGGAAATGGCTGCGACCGATATCTTTGCCGACGTCAAGACCGCGGACTATGACAAGGCGGTTGCGGATGGAATGATCCGCATTCTGAGCAAGGAGACCGACGAAGCATACCTCGGTGAGGTCATCAAAGTTGCCGTCAATCCGGACTGCGTAAAGCAGGTTGCGGATGAGTTCAAGCTGGTTTATACCCCGTTCCACGGCGCGGGCTACCGTCTGGTGCCCGAGATCCTGCGTCGTCTGGGCTACAAGCACATCATCTGTGAGCCGGAGCAGATGAAGATTGACGGCGATTTCCCGACCGTCAAGAACCCGAATCCGGAATATAAGGAAGGCTTCAACCTCGCCATCGAACTGGCTAAGCAGAACGACGTTGATCTCATCATCGGCACCGATCCGGACGCCGACCGCACGGGCATCGTCCTCAAGGACAAGACCGGCGAGTATGTCACCCTGTCGGGCAACCAGGTAGGCGTATTGCTGACCGATTACATCATCACCGCCAAGAAGCTGACGAACACCATGCCGGCGCATCCGGCGGTGCTGAAGTCCATCGTCACCACCGAAATGGCACGCGCAGCCGCCAACAAGAACGGCGTGGACTGCTTTGAAACCTTCACCGGCTTTAAGTTCCTCGCCGAGAAGATCAAGCAGTTCGAGGCGACCGGCTCGCATGAGTATATCTTCGCTTTCGAGGAGTCTTATGGCTACCTGTGCGGCGACTATGCGCGCGATAAGGACGCGGTCACCGCTTCCATGCTGATCGCAGAAATGGCAGCTTACTATCGTACGCAGGGCAAGACCCTGTATGACGCGATGGAGGAGATGTACGAAAAGTACGGCTACTATTGCGAGCAGACCATTTCGATCACCATGCCCGGCGTATCCGGCCTCACCCGCATGAAAGAGCTGATGGCCGAGCTGCGTGAAAAGCCGCTGACCACCGTCGGTGCGTACAAGATTGATTACACCCGCGACTATCAGCCCGGCACGCGCACCTGCATGGCGGACGGCAAGGTCGAGGAAATCGAGCTGAAGGGTCAGAACGTGATGTACTACGAGCTGGAGGGCGGCACGACCTTTATCATCCGTCCGTCCGGCACTGAGCCTAAGGTCAAGGTTTACATCATGGCCAAGGGCGACAGCAAGGCTGACGCCGCCGCTAAGGTGGACGCGCTGGCCGCTGCTGCCAAGGAAATCGTCAAGTAAACAGATAAGCCACAAAACAAGGGCGTGCGCCGGTTTCCGACGCACGCTTTTGTGGTCTTTTGGGACAGGGAAACGGGGGATCACGATGAAGAACGGCATCAAACGTCTGCTGATCAGCGTGCTGATTGCTGTGATCGTTACCAGTGCAACGGCGGCGTATCAGGCAAGTGCACAACCGGTAGACGGCACACAGATTGCAACGCTCGACGACCTGCGCGCTGCGCTGCCACGGAACACGCGGTATTACCAACAGACTTTACGTCTCAATCAAGTCGTGCTGCGCGAAATGACCGGCGACGCGTTGCCGGGAGACGACGGCAAGGACTGGTCGGAAACGGTTTCGTATGAAGCGTATGACCGGGCGTGGCGCGTGATTGCGACTTTTT
>NZ_CALWJK010000015.1 GCF_944380975.1 uncultured Agathobaculum sp.
AAGGTAGACGGAGTGTGGGAGCAGCGGCTCCGTATCCACTACAACTGCGTGGGTGCCATCGAGATCCCCGACCTCATTCCGCTGCCTGCCCCGGAGGTGTCCGTAAACA
This sequence comes from uncultured Agathobaculum sp., assembly GCF_944380975.1. Classification (GTDB taxonomy): domain Bacteria; phylum Bacillota; class Clostridia; order Oscillospirales; family Butyricicoccaceae; genus Agathobaculum. The sequence goes on from NZ_CALWJK010000015.1 coordinate 110, forward strand.
CAAGAAAAGGCGTAGTCGTCAACTACGCCCCATCCACCATCGCCGGATGAAAACAACAAAAAAAGACGAGTGTTCTTACAGCGTTTCAAATGCTATAAGAACACTCGCCATGGTACGCCAGAAGGGATTCGAACCCCCGACCTTTTGGTTCGTAGCCAAACACTCTATCCAGCTGAGCTACTGGCGCAAATCATTCACTTGTGTTTCTCAGCCGAACTTTTTTACTCAGTTTCGACTGCCTAATTAGAATACCACAATACGCATCCGCTGTCAATCTTTTTTTCAAATTTTTCTTTTATTTTTTCTTTTATTTTTGTAAACCCGATCTGACAAGGCAAACCAGAGCCGCCGAAACCCACTTTCGGCGGCTCTGATGAAACAGTATATTTTTACCTATTGCTTTGATGACTCCACCGCAGCCTGTTCTTCATTCTTAATCTCCCAGTGAATGAGGACGGTCAGCGCGGCGCGCAGCAGAATGATCGCGCCAACCAGACCAATCTCCTTGAACTCGCGCACAATCACCGTGCGAAGGATCTCGCTGCCCAGCTTAAACTCCAGTCCAAGGGATAACCCTTTCGCAAGCGACAGACGGGTCAATGGATCACGGTGCACATAATACCACACGCCCCGCACGCCCGCGACGATAATCACGATCACACCGACGTATTCAAACAGCAGGATCGCCCATGAGATCAAGTGTTCCAGCAACTGTTCTGCCGCGGTCACGGCCATCTCCCCTTCTCTTGGTTGCTATCCTTATTATACCGGCTGCGCAGGCAGTGTGTCAAACCCGGTCTGCAATTCCTCATCCGCCGGCACATGGTTGGTCATGGTACCGTTGTGATATGCTTCGTACGCCGACATATCAAAGTAACCTGTGCCGGTCAGACCAAACAGGATGGTCTTTGCCTCGCCGGTTTCCTTGCATTTGATCGCCTCGTCGATCGCGCAGCGGATCGCATGGCTGGATTCCGGCGCGGGCAGGATGGTTTCGACCTTGGCAAACAGGGTTGCCGCTTGGAATACGTCGGTCTGCTTGGCGGAAACCGCTTCCATGTAGCCGTCGTGATACAGCTTGGAAAGGATCGGGCTCATGCCGTGGTAACGCAGACCGCCCGCGTGGTTCGCCGCCGGCATAAAGCCGTTGCCCAACGTGTACATGCGCGCCAGCGGCGTCACATGGCCGGTGTCACAGAAATCATACGCGTACTTGCCACGGGTAAAGGACGGACAGGACGCAGGTTCGACCGCAATGATACGCGGATCGGCCTTGCCCAGCAGCTTATCCTGCATGAACGGTGCGATCAGGCCGCCCAGATTGGAGCCGCCGCCCGCGCAGCCGATGACGATATCCGGATATTCATCCAGCATCTCCATCGCCTGCTTGCTTTCCAGACCGATGATCGACTGGTGCAGCAGCACCTGATTGAGCACCGAACCCAGTACATAGCGGTAGCCTTCATGCGTGGTGGCGACTTCTACCGCCTCCGAGATCGCGCAGCCGAGCGAGCCGCCGGTCGTCGGGTTTTCCGCGAGGATCGCACGGCCAGCCGCAGTCGTATTCGACGGCGAAGGCGTGACATCCGCACCAAAGGTCTGCATGACCGCCTTGCGGTACGGCTTCTGCTCGTAGGAAACCTTGACCATGTAAACCTTGAGGTCAAGTCCGAAGTAGGCGCACGCTTCGGAGAGTGCCGTACCCCACTGACCCGCTCCGGTCTCGGTCGTCAGCCCCTTGAGGCCCTGCTCCTTGGCGTAGTACGCCTGTGCGATGGCCGAGTTCAGCTTGTGACTGCCCGAGGTGTTGTTGCCCTCAAACTTATAGTAGATTTTGGCCGGAGTATCGAGCGCCTTTTCCAGATTGTACGCACGGCACAAGGGCGACGGACGATACAGCTTATACATATCGAGGATCGGCTCGGGAATATCGAAATACCGGGTCGTGCTGTCCATCTCCTGATGCGCCAGCTTTTCGCAGAAAATCGGATAGAGCGCCTCCTCCGGCAGCGGCTCATGCGTGCCGGGGTGAAGCAGCGGATCGGGCTGCTGCTTCATATCAGCGCGCAGGTTGTACCACTGCTTGGGCATCTGATCTTCGGTTAAATACAATCTGTGCGGAATCTTTGCCATGGTAGGTTCTCTCCTTTTTATATGAAATATGTGGGTTAACAAAAATAAAAAGCTCCCGTCCCATGAAAATCCATGGGACAGGAGCTTGTAAAAAACAAACTCTTGCGGTACCACCCAAGTTGACGCCAAAAGCGCCCGCTCACTTTCGCATATCCAACAATATGCGCTCCCCGGATAACGGGTGGAGTCCCCGTCGCAGTTACTTGGGGTCGCCCCCGTTCGCCTTGCCCTGCTAAAGTCCATTCACCGGGTCCTTGCCTGCCGCGATCTCACCACCCGCGGCTCTCTTGGAGGTTCGGTCTCCCTGCTACTCGTCTTCGTCATTGGTTTATCAGTATGGTCACAGTATATTCTCATCTCATCCATTTGTCAAGTGTATTTTGAGAATTTTTATATTTTATTATCATGATATTTTCTTATTATAAGAATCTATTCTGCTGTCGGGACGTCCTGCCTTGCTGCCTTTGCGCGGCTGTGCTATAATCAATCCAGACGAAAATCATCCGAAAAGGAGGGTGCAGAATGCACGTGATCGAGGGCGAAAACGATCTTTCGCTGACCTGTGCGCAGGTTCCGGGCGGCATCGCCATTTTACGCTGCGAGACACGCGATGATACCGTGCATCTGCCGGATGCAATCGACGGCGCACCTGTCGTGCAGTTGGGCGCATACGCGCTCAGCGAGCGTGCACCTGACCTGTCCAGACGCGAATCATTTTCCGTCCGCATTACCTGCGGCGGCGCGCAGCCGACGCACGACGCGAACGCCATCCGGTCGGTTTTCCTGCCCGCCGCGCTGCAAAGCGTGGGCAGCTATGCGTTTTACAACTGCCGTCGGCTGGAAACCATCACGATATCCCAAACAGTCACGGATTTTGGCGGCGGCGCACTGATGAACTGCCGCGCGCTGCGCACGATCGTGCTGCGTGCCGAACCAAACGCCCCGACCTGCCTGCAAAAGCTGCTGGGCGAGCACGCAGGCGAACTGGATGTGCGTTTCTACGGCGGCGCGCCCGCACGCCTGCTGTTTCCCGCCTACACAGAGGAACTGGAAGACCTCTCCCCCGCGCACATCTTCCAGCGCCGCATCCATGGCGCGGGCTACGGCTACCGCCAGTGCTTTGATGCGGGCATCCTCAGTTTTCGGCAATACGACCTTGCACTGTCCGGCCTGCTCGAGCGGCACGACTTTGCGGTTGCCGCACGGGTCGCGGCGCGGCGGCTGGCCGTCCCCTATGCCCTGTCCGACACCGCGCGCGAGGCCTACCTCGACTGCCTGCGCGCGCATGGCGGCGCATTGCTGCGCGCCTGCGCCGCTGCGGGCGAGAGCGCGGCGATTTCCTTTCTACTGTCGCTCGGCGTCCTGACCGCCGCCGATGTGGACGCTGCCTGTAACGCTGCCCGCGAAAAAGAGCAAACCGCGGCGCTGTCTGTGCTGCTGGCTGCCTCCGGTAAAAGCGCCGCCAAAGGCCGCGCCAAAACCTTCGACCTGTAAAGGAGCTTTCCTATGTCCCAAAGCGAACGCTGGAACGCCCTCGGACGCGAGATTTTGTTCTCCGCCCGCACTGAATTATATATGAGCCTGCCCTTTCTGGACGCGGCGCTGTCCGCACTGGCCGTCTCCAACGGCTTTGACACCGCCACGCTTGCCACCGACGCGCGCAGCCTGTACTTCAACGGCGCGTGGCTCGCACAGCAGCTTGAACGCGGCCGCCCGCGCGTCAACCGCGCCTATCTGCACAGTGTGTTCCACTGCCTGCTCCGCCACCCCGCCAAAACACGCGGCCGCGACCGCGATCTGTGGGATTTGGCGTGCGATGTGGCGGTCGAAAGCATACTGGACACGCTGGACTACCGCTGTTTGCAGGCGGACAAGCCATCCGTTCGGCGGCAAAACCTGTACCGCAGCCTGCGCGCGGAGATGCCCGTGCTGACCGCCGAGGCAATCTACCGCCAATTTCGCCGCGACCGCTTGAACTCTTATGACTGTGCCACCCTCGCGCGCGTGTTCGCGGTCGACGAGCACTCGCTCTGGCCCGAAGAGGGCGACGACGAGCAGGACAGACAGTGGCAGCAGCGCGCCGAGCGCACCCAGACCGCGATGGAGACCGTGTTCTCAAATCAGGCGATGGGCGGCGAAGCTGTACGCGAGCAGCTATCCGTCACCACCCAGCAAACCACTGACTACCGCGCCTTTCTGCGACGGTTCGCCGCCTTGCGCGAGGAAGTCGCGGTCGACGCGGATTCCTTCGACTACGGCTACTATGCCTATGGCCTGCGGCACTTCGGCAACATGCCGCTGATCGAGCCGCTCGAGACACGCGAGGTGCGCAAGATCGAGGATTTTGTCATTGCGATTGACACCTCGATGTCCACCTCCGGCGAGCTGGTGCGCAGCTTTCTTGCCCGCACCTACGAGCTGTTACAGGACAGCGAAAGCTTTTTCCGGCACATTAACCTGCGCATTTTACAGTGCGACGACCAGATCCGCGCGGACAAACGCATCACGAACGCCCGCGACCTCGCGGATTATATGGAGCATTTTGAGCTGATCGGCCAGTCGGCAACCGACTTCCGACCGGTGTTCGAATACGTTGACCGGCTGGTGAGCGAGGGCGCGTTCCACCATCTGCGCGGGCTGATTTACTTCACCGACGGGCTGGGTATCTATCCGAAAAAGCGACCCAAATACGACGCAGCCTTCGTTATGCTTGAGGGCGGCGCTTATCCCGAAAACGTCCCGCCGTGGGCGATCCGCGCCGTGCTGCGCGAGGACGAGATAGGAGAACCGATATGAACATCAAACGAGCCAAAAATGAAATCAAAAACGCGCTGCGCGCCTATCTCGCGCGCGACGAGTTCGGCGCATACCGCATCCCGCCCATCCGGCAGCGCCCCATCCTGCTGATGGGCCCGCCTGGCATCGGCAAAACCCAGATCATGGAGCAGATCGCGGATGAAACCGGCGTGGGACTGGTGTCCTATACGCTGACCCACCACACGCGCCAGTCCGCGCTCGGCCTGCCCTATATCGAGCACGAGAAGTTCGGCGGGCAGGAATACACGGTCACGGCCTACACGATGAGCGAGATCATCGCCTCGGTCTATCGCGAGATCGAGCGCACGGGTGTTTCCGAGGGCATTTTGTTCCTCGACGAGATCAACTGCATTTCCGAAACGCTCACACCGATGATGCTGCAATTTTTGCAGTGCAAAACCTTCGGCAACCAGCAGCTGCCTGCGGGCTGGGTGGTGGTTGCCGCGGGCAACCCGCCCGAATACAACAAGTCCGTGCGCGAGTTCGACGTGGTCACGCTCGACCGCGTCAAGCGCATCGACGTGGAGGAAGATTTCGCGGTCTGGAAGGAATACGCCTATCGCCGCGGCATCCACGGCGCGATTTTGTCCTATCTGGAAATTCGGCGCGACCATTTTTACCGCGTCGAAGCGACGGCCGACGGCCTGCAATTCGTCACCGCGCGCGGCTGGGAGGATTTGTCCGAGCTAATGCAGGTGTATGAAACGCTTGGTTTACCGGTCGATCGGCAGGTGGTCGAGCAGTACTTGCAGCTACCGCGCGTCGCCAGCGATTTTGCAAATTATCTGCAATTATACGAGAAATATAAGCGCGTTTACCGCGTGGAGGAAATCCTCGACGGCACTTGGGAGCGCGTGCGCGCCTACGAGCTTTCCGGCGCGCCGTTTGACGAAAAGCTGGGCGTACTTGGTCTGCTGCTGTCCCGGCTGGCGGACAGAGCGCGCGAAACCTACCGTCAGGACGGTCTGACCGACGCGCTGCATCAGGATCTCATTCGCATTCGCGAAGGTGAAACCACGCTCGGCACGCTGCTGGACAACAAGCGCGCCGCGCTCTCCCGCCGCCGCGCCGCCGGTTCGACCGACCGCGACGCACTGTTTATCGCGTCCCGCGAGACCGAGCGACTGGATGCTTTCCGGCAAGGACTGTCAATGGAAAAAATTCCGGCAGGACGCACATTCGACTACCTCAAGGAGAAATTTCAGTCCGATGTGCAAGCGCGTGCGGATGCCGCCGACCAGACCGACCGCGCGCTGGCAAACACCTTTGCCTTCCTTGACGAAGCCATTGGGGACAGTCAGGAGATGGTGCTGTTTGCAACCGAACTGACCGCAAACTACTTTACCTCGTGGTTTATCCAGAATTTCGGGTGCGAAGCCTACTTTGCGCACAACAAGCGCCTGCTGTTCGATGATACGCAGAAGCATCTGCTGGAGGAAATTCAGCAGACCCGCGAAGCTGACCAACCCGAAGCCTGACAAACTGTATCTTGGCATATATAAAACAGAAAGGAGGCCGCGTTTGCGGCCTCCTTTCATAAAAAGCCATGACATGCGCATGGCTTTTTATACTTTGCAAGCAAAAAAGTTTCGCCCGTCGGAACTTTTTTGCGTCCTCCTCCATTGGAATCGTGATTCCAATGGAAGCAAAATAGAGAAAACGCCGCAGCATTCACACTGCGGCGTTCTCCCATTCAAAGAAAGTAGAAAAGGAAATAAGATAGGTATCTAAAGAGAGAGATTGCACACCTTTTATAGCGTGACTCCATCCTTGAAAATTGCGATCTCACGGTAGCCGAGCTGTTCGCTCTTGGAGAGCTGGCCACTGGCGACCTGAAGCACCAGATCAAACAAGCGTGCCGCCGCGTCCTTGATCGGCTCACCGTCTGCCACCGGACCGGCATCGAAGTCGATCCAGCCGGACTTTTTCGCCGCAAGCTGGCTGTTGCTGGCGATTTTGATGGTCGGTGCGGGCGCGCCGAACGGCGTGCCGCGACCGGTGGTGAACAGCACGATATGCGCGCCTGCCGCCGTCATGGCGGTCGCCGATACCAAATCGTTGCCCGGACCGTACAGCATGTTCAGGCCGTGTGCCGTCACTGCGTCGCCATAGCCGATGACGTCCACAATCGGTGCCGTGCCGCCCTTCTGCACACAGCCGCAGGACTTATCCTCCAGCGTTGTGATACCCCCCTTTTTGTTGCCAGGCGAGGGGTTTTCATACACAGTCTCATGATGGCTGATGAAATAATCTTTGAAATTGTTGAGCATGCTGGTCGCCTTGTCAAATACAGCACGGTTGACGCAGCGGCTAAGCAACATTCCCTCCGCGCCGAACATCTCCGGCACTTCGGTCAGCACGGTTGAACCGCCGCGGGCGATCATCATATCGCTGAACGCGCCGACGGTCGGGTTCGCGGTCACACCGGACAATCCGTCCGAGCCGCCGCACTTCATGCCAATCACCAGATCGCTGACCGGGATGGGCTGGCGGGTGAACTGTGCGGCAAACGCAGCGCACTGTTCGAGCAGCGCACGTCCGGCCGCAAATTCATCCTCCACATCCTGACAAGTCAGGAACTTGACGCGGTTTTCGTCATACGGGCCAAGCTCTTCAAGGAACTGGTCGTGCTGCAAATTCTCGCAGCCAAGGCTGAGTACGAGCACCGCCGCCGCGTTCGGGTGACGCACCAGCGCCGCCAGCAGCTTACGGGTCTGCGCATGGTCGGTGCCGGTCTGTGAGCAGCCATACGGATGGGTAAAGGTATACAGTCCCTCAATCGAACCACTCACCAGATCCTGATTGTCCGCGACCATCTTCTTTGCCACGTCGTTGACACAACCGACGGTCGGGATAATCCAAATTTCGTTGCGGACAGCCGCGCGGCCATCCTTACGGCGAAAGCCCATGAAGGTTTCCGGTTCGACCGCCGTAACCGACGGCACATCGGGTTCGTAGGTATATTCCTCCTCGCCCGACAGATTGGTTTTCATATTGTGGGTATGCACCCATGCACCGGTTTCGACCGCGGCGGTCGTATGTCCGATCGGGTAGCCGTACTTGACGACCGCGTCGCCCTCGGCGATCGGCGCAAGCGCTATCTTGTGCCCCTGCGGGATGTTCTCTGCCGCGGTAACGGTCACGCTGCCCGCAGGAAGCGTTTCACCTTTGCTCACGGGATGCAGCGCAACGGCTACATTATCCCGCTCAGTGATGCGAATGAGTTTTGTCATAGTTCGTCCTCCCGCTTACAGGCAGGAAGCGAACGCGGCCTCCGCGCCTTCCGTGCGGATCTTGGTCAGGTTTGCGAGTACAGCGGCTTCTACGCCGTCGATCTTCGTTAAATCCTGATCCCACATCTGCTCATTGGTCAGCACCGCGTGCACCAGATCGGCATCGCTGTCGTCACGATGCGCCCAGTAGAACTCAAGCGCCCAGCGGTCGTCCGAGCAGGTGTAGGTGTTGCCCTTCGGACGCTTGCAGACCAGACCCTTGTCGGTCAGCTCCTGTACGTCAGTCGAATAGAACGCGATGTACGCAGCAAGCGACATAGTCAGGCAGACCGGCAGCTTGCCTTCCTTCTCGATGTACTCCAGGAAGCTGGGCATGTTGCGCGCCTTCCACTTGGAGGTGGAGTTGAGCGAAATGCTCATCAGTTCGTGGTCAACAAACGGGTTGTTGAAGCGATCCTCTACTGCCGCCGCGAAATTTTCCAGATCGTCCTTGTCCAGCGGCAGGGTCGGGATGACTTCTTCATGCAGCATCTTGTTCATAAAGCCCTTGATATGCTCATTGTGCATGCAGTCGCGCACGATGTCGAAGCCTGCAAGGTAAGCGCCCAGCACAAAGCCGGTGTGCGCGCCGTTCAGGATGCGCACCTTGCGCTTCTTGTACGGGGTAACGTCCGGTACAACGATGCAGTTGAGCCCCGCCGCCTTAAACGGCAGTTTGTCCGCGAGCCATTCCGGGCCTTCGATGTTCCAAACGCCGAACACCTCGCCCACGTCGATCAGTTCATCGTGGTAGCCGTTTTCCTCGTCCATCTTAGCCGCCTCAGCAGCATCCTTGATGCGGCCGGGCACGATACGGTCAACCAGCGTCGAGCAGAAGGTGCATTCGCCGCACCAAGCCTTAAAGTCCGCTTCCAGACCCCACTGTTCAATGTACTGACCGACGCACTTTTCCAGCTCCTTGCCGTTGTTGTCGATCAGCTCGCAGGACAGGATGACCAGCGGCTTCTTGCCGGCCTGCCAGCGCTTGTACAGCACCTGCGTCAGCTTTGCCGGGAACGAGGACGGCGGGCAGTCGTCCTTCTGGCAGGCAGGATCGTAAACGATACCAGCCTCGGTGGTGTTGGAAACGATGTACTCGAGGTCGTCGGAAACCGCAACTTCCATCATTGCGTCGTAATCCGCCTTCTCATAGGGGTTCAGGCAGCGGGACACCGAAGAGATCACGCGCTTGCGATCGACCTTTTCACCGTTCTCGCGGCCGCGCAGATACAGGGTGTACAGACCCTGCTGCTCGTTGATCTGCTTTGCAAGGCCGGGCGCGATCGGCTGCACCAGAACCGCCTTGCCGTTCCAGCCCACCTTTTCGTTGGACATATCGAACCAGTAGTCGACAAAGGCGCGCAGGAAATTGCCTTCGCCAAACTGAAGGATCTTTTCCGGTGCATTTTCCAAAATATAGCCCGTGTAACCGGACTTTTTCAGCACTTCATAACTCAGCTTTTCCATCATTATTCTCCTCATATAACCAATCCGGAAACGGCGGAGAAAACTCCGCCGTACCGGACAAAAAACCTTATGGATGAACCGAAAACGATCAGCCGCCAAACAGGGACAGGATACCGGTCGAGAATGCTGGCACATAGGTGATCAGCAGCAGGTTAACAACCAGCAGCAGGTAGAACGGAACCGCTTCCTTGATGAACTTGCCCGTCTTACAGCCGGTGATGCCGCAGGTGACGAACATCAGCGTGCCCATCGGAGGCGACAGTGCGCCGATTGCATTGTTGAAGATGTAAGTCATAGCGAACTGGATTTCATTGATGCCGTATGCCAGCGCGATCGGGTGCAGCAGCGGCACCAGAATGATCATCGAAGCGTTGCCTTCAATGAACATACCAACGATCAGCAGGAAGATGTTGACGATCAGCAAGAAGATGTACTTGTTATCAATGGTAGCAACGATCCACTCGGTCAGCTGCTGCGGGATGCGCTCCTTGGTCAGCACCCAGGAGAATACGCCCGCCGCTGCAACGATCAGCATGATCGAAGAGGTGGTGCAGACCGTTTCCTTAAAGCCGCGCTTGAGGTCGTCCCAGCGCATCTATGATAGATAAGGCCCAGCAGCATCGAGTAGATAATAGCAACCGCACCAGCCTCGGTCGCGGTGAACAGGCCCAGACGGATACCACCGATGATGATGATCGGCAGGCAGAGCGGCAGGATCGCAGGCTTGAGGGCTGCACCGAACTCCTTGCCGGAAACGCGGGTCGTGCGCAGCGGCGCATAGCCGCGCGCCTTGGACACAAAGCGAACCAAAATCATCATAGTGATGCACAGCAGGCCGCCAACGCCGATACCGGACAGGAACAGGTCGCCGATCGAAACGTTTGCGATGCAGCCGTACAGGATCATCGAAATTCCGGGCGGGATCAGCGGGGTAATCATCGCGGAAGCCGCGGTGACAACCGTGGAGAACTCCTTGGAGAATCCCTTCTTCTCCATTTCCGGAACCAGCATCTTTGCTTCCATCGCGGCATCCGCGAGGTTGGAACCGGACAGGCCGCCCATCAGCGTGGACAGCAGGACGTTAACCTGTGCCAGACCGCCGTACATACGGCCGGTCAGCACTTCACAAAAGCCCATGATACGGGCGGTAACGCCGGTGTAGTTCATCATAATGCCCGCGCAGACAAAGAACGGGATGGCGAGCAGCGAAATACTCTCGGCACCGGTGATGGCCTGCTGCGCAAAAACGATGGAGTTTACGCCGGGATTGAGTACAAAGTAAATGGCTGCGCCGCCGAGCACCGAAATAAAGACCGGCACCTTGAGGAACAGCAGAACCAGCATGACGATAGACGCGAGTGCGAGTACTCCATTCATACTTCAAGTGCCTCCTTTGCTTCGGATTTGACGCCCTTGACAAGCGCATAGAAATAGCTGACGATCATCAGCACATACGATACCGGCGCAATGCCGTAAATGAACGCATACGGGATCTTGAGCATCGGGGTGGAACGACCGCTCTGCACAAAGATGTTGATAAAGCCGATGCTCTGGTAGAACAGATATGCCAGAACCACTACAACGACCACAGAAATGAAAATCTCCGCGATTTTCTGCATTTTCTTCGGCATCAAATCGACGATCATCTCAATTGCGACCTGATTGCCCGCGCGGAATGCTGCACCGGCCGCCGCAAATACGATCCAGACCATGCACGAGGTCTGCACTTCCTCCAGCCAAGTGAACGGCGCGCCGAGCACATAACGGAAGATAACGCCCGCGAAGGTCAGAATGATCAGAAGCGCCAGCACAACAGAGGCAACGATGGTATCCAGATTGCCCAGCACGGCGCGCAGCTTGCTGCCTTGCTTCATGTGTTTTTACCCTCCTTTGGAGATGAAACCGGCAGCGGCAGAACATGCATTGCCGCTGCCGGTCAAAACTCTTTTAGACCTTATTATCCAAATGGTTTTGCACTGGGACAGGCTTACTTGCCCATTGCCTCGCAAACCGTCTCGTACAGGCCGTCAGACCAGCCAAAGGTCGCGCCCTGATCGTAGAAGGACTGTGCCTTATCCTTGAAGCCCTGAAGCACTTCTTCGGTCGGCTCAACAACGGTAACGCCCTCGTCCTTCATCATCTGCAGGTATTCCTCTTCCTGCTCGTCGAGCACTTCGTTGTTGTACAGGCCAGCTTCGTTGCCGGTCTCGATCAGCCAGTTCTGCTGCTCCTCGGTCAGGCTGTTGAACCAGTCAGCCGAGCAAACCCAAGTGGTGAAGTTGAGTACGTGACCGTCCAGAATCAGGTACTTGGCAACCTCGTGCAGCTTGCGGCCGTACAGAGTAGCGATCGGGTTCTCAGCGCCGTCGATGGTCTTGGTCTGGAGTGCCTGATAAACGTCGCCCAGGTCCATGCCGGTGGAAACAGCGCCCAGTGCGTCAAAGCCGTAGGACTGGATCTGGTTGTTCGGAACACGGATCTTCATGCCGGCCAGATCGTCAACCGTGTTGACCGGGGAAACGGTCAGGGTGTGGCGTGCGCCGTACTTCCAGTTGGAGGTCAGGATCTTCAGGCCCTTGTCCTCGAGCTGTGCGCACTGGTCAGCATACCAGTCGGACTCGATCAGCGTCCAGCACTCATCCCAGCTGTCGAACAGGAACGGCCCGAACACGATGCCGAAATCCGGTACACCGTAATCTGCATAGAACGCGCCGTCCGCCAGCGTGCAAACCGGCTCGCCCAGCATCATGGAGTCGATCAGCTCATTCTTGCTGCCCAGCTGGCTGTCCGGATAGGCAGTGATGGTCATGGTGCCGCCGGAAGCCTCTTCGAGCAGCTCCGCCCATTTCTCAATGCCCTGGCCAATCGGCTCAGAGATCGAGTTTTCAAAACCGATCTGGAGTTCGATCACATCACCCGAGGTAGACGCAGCATCGCCACCGGTGCTCGTCGAACCTCCGTTGCCCGAACCGCCGCACGCGGTCAAGCTTGCTGCCATCGCGCCGCACAACAGCATGGCCAGCACTCTCTTGCTTACGTTTGCTTTCATAGTGATTCTCCTTTTCTCTTGTCTCTTATTTACAACACCGTCGCCGTACCGCTCAGGTGAAGTCAATAACAACCTTCAGCATCTTGCCTGCGTTCGCAGCAAATTCCTCAAACGCCTTGGGCGCATCCGTCCACTTATATGTATTGGTCACGATCTTGTCCAGCGCTACACCGCCGCCCTTGACCAGATCGATCAGCTCGAGGAAGTCCTTCTTCATCGCATTGCGCGAGCCGTAGATGTTCAGTTCCTTCTTCTGGATGATGGTGAAGAAGAAATCGTCAATGTTGCGCTTGGAAACACCGATCAGAACCACGCGCGCACCGAAGCAAGCGGCATCGAGGCAATTCTGGAACGTGTTCGGCAGACCGACCGCTTCGATGGTCACGTCAAAGCCGTCGCCGTTTGTCAGGTCCGCCACGCCCTTTTCAAAGGCTTCAGGCGACTCATTGAGCAGCTTATGATCCAGCTCGAAGGTCTTGTATGCGTAATCCAGCTTATCCGGCGCAACATCACAAATCGTGACCTCTGCGCCCTTGGCCTTGGCCGCAACCGCTGCCAGCACGCCGATGGTGCCTGCGCCGACGACCAGCACGCGCTCACCCGGCTTAACGTCCGCACGCGATACGCCGTGATAGCTGATGCAGAACGGCTCGATCAGTGCCAGAACCTTGGGATCGAGGCCCTTGCCGTCGTAAATTCGCTCGATCGGCATCGTAATGTACTCGGCAAAAGCGCCCTCACGCTGCACGCCCATCGTCTGGTTATCCGTGCAGGCATTGACCAGACCGCGCTTGCAGGAATAACAGCTGCCGCAGTTGAAATACGGGTTGCAGGTGACGATCATGCCGGGCTTCAAACCCTGATCGTTCTCGTCGATTTCGATGATCTCCGCCGAAAACTCATGTCCCGGCACACGCGGATAGGATACATAGGCATTCGCGCCGCGATAGGAGCCCAGATCGCTGCCGCAGATACCGCCATAAAGCAGCTTGAGCAGCGCTTCGCCCGGCTTACGAACCGGCTTTTCCTGTTCGACGATCTCAACCTTGCCCGGCTCCTTGATGCAAATTGCTTTCATCTTTTGTTTCCCTCCAAACTTTCTTTTCTCAGGTTTCCCCGCTTAAAACACAATTGAAAACTTGTATATTTGCTTGTATACAAGTCGTTCTGCACTTGTAATCTTATGCCCCTCTTTCAGGTTTGTCAATTCTTGTTTTACGTTTTTTCCAAAAATCGTGAGTTTATCCAATCCACCTCAATGCAATATGTCTAAAATCACGAACCCACCCCTTCTTTCACCCCTTGCAAATTTCCACCAATTCGATATAATAGTTTTATCAGGGTGAATTACGACCCTTACCGGAGGTATCAACATACATGTCCACTGCAAAAACATCTTCCATGCAGTCTCAGGCCTATGAATTCATCAAACGAAAGATCACTATGTGCGAATATGCTCCCAATCAGCTGCTCAGCGAAGCTGTTTTGCAGGCAGAGCTTGGCTTTTCCCGCACGCCTGTGCGCGAAGCCATCGGTCGACTGGAACAGGAAGGCTTGCTCAAGGTATTTCCCAAACGCGGCATTGTTGTGTCCGGTTTTACCATCAGCGACATCAGCATGATTTTCGAGGTGCGCCGTCTGGTTGAGCCTTATACCCTGCGCAACTATGGCAGCCGTCTCGATATGAACAAAATCGCGGAGTTTTCCAAAATTTTTCGCGAGCATGCGGACGCAGAGGAGTTTACCGGCTTTTATGAACTGGACGACCAGTTTCATTCCACGCTGGTTGCCGCCTTACCCAACGAATACCTTTGCGACCTCTATTCCCGCATCCAAACGCAGATCATCCGTCTGCGCGTCATGAGCGGCCAGCTGATTGAAAGTCGTCTGCAGCGCACGATGACAGAGCATGCCGAAATCGCGGAAGCCTGTCTCGAGCACAATTGGGAACGCGCCGCACTGGCCATGGTGCAACATTTGCACTATTCGGAAGAGTCCTCGCTGGCAACACTGCTCAAAGGCTATAGCAACACGAGCATTATCTGACTACACCCCCATCTTATGTTTGAGCATGTCCCGCCATGCAGAAATATGAAAACCGACAAGGACGCTTCCTACTTCAGCCGCTACCGTGCGGCTGCCGTACGCTTTGAGATCATTGGAGGCGCACTGCTCCTCATCGCCATTGTTCTGAATCTGATCACCGGAAACGCACTTCTGACCATCAGCCTGTTTCTAGCCGCGGCAGGTGCATTTTTGCTCATCATCGGCGGCTCCAGCCTGCGCCCGCACAATCTGGTCAAGGCCTTTGCCCAGCAATGTGCACGCGAACCGGGACATGAAATCGCGCAAGGCTTGCTGGACGCGATCCAGTGCGAAAAAAAGATTCGTCTGGTGCAAAAATCCATCGACAGCGTGGATTTTGCCATCGAAGTATACGAATGTCTGGATGATGCCGATCCGGAGCTCATTCGCAAGCTGCGCGAAGCAAAGGAAACGCATATCGCCAAAAAGGCTTTTTAATTCATCCCTCAACAGACAAAAGACGCCCGCCGCGGCCTCAGCCGCAGCGGGCGTCTTGCTGTTCTATCCATTTATCCGAAATGTCCCATAGCGCCGTACGTTTCCGGCCGACGATCGCGGAATACGCCCCAGCTGCGGCGCAATTCACGAATTTCGTCCAAATCAAAGGTGTGGGTCAGAATGCCGATCTCCTCGCGTCCCGCCTGCTCCACCAGCGCTCCCGTCTCATCCGCGATAAAGGATGAACCGTAAAACGTCAGGCTGGAAGACTGGTTCTGATTCTCCGGCGAGGGCGTGACCGTCTCCGTTCCGACACGGTTTGCCGCGACAAGCGGCATGATATTCGCCGCCGCATGCCCCTGCATGCAGCGCCGCCAGTGCGGCATGGAATCGCAGTCCAGAATCGGCTCCGAGCCGATTGCAGTCGGATAAAACAGCAGCTCTGCGCCTTGCAGCGCCATGCAGCGCGCAGACTCCGGGAACCACTGATCCCAGCAAATGCCCACGCCGATCTTGGCATACGCCGTATCCCACACGCGGAAGCCCGTGTCACCCGGCGTAAAATAAAACTTTTCCTGATAAAAATGGTCGTCTGGAATGTGGGTTTTACGATACTGGCCAAGGATCGTGCCGTCCGCGTCGATCACCGCTACCGTGTTGAAGGTGGTATTACCCACGCGCTCATAATAGCTGACCGGCAGCACCACGCGGAAATCGTGCGCCAGCGTGCGCAGCACATTCACCGCCGGATTTTCTTCCAGCGTAGTCGCCAGATGGTAGTTTTCGTAATTCTTTTCCTGACAGAAATACCAGTTTTCAAACAGCTCGGGCAACAGAATGATCTGCGCGCCCTGCGCCGCTGCTTCGCGTACTTTTTCCGTCGCGGTTTCCAGACCATAGGTCATCTGAACCGCAGCCACGGTCACTTTGCTCATCGTTTTTCTTCTCCTTTGTATGGATTTACGCCGCTTATGCGCGCGGAATCTGCTGTGTGATGCAATGAATATTGCCGCCGCCGATCAAAATATCACGCGCAGGGATTGCCACGACCTTGCGTGTCGGGAACAGCTCCTGCAAAATCGCCTGCGCTTTTTCGTCCATCGGATCGCCGAAGGCAGGCATGACGATTGCTTCGTTTGCGATATAAAAATTGACATAGCTTGCCGCAAGGCGTTCGCCCGGCATGCGCGTCGGCTCACCATCGCACAGATCAAGCCCTTCGCACTCCTCGGCCGTGATCGTCACGGGTTTGGGCAGCGGCAGCTTGTGAACGCGGATTTTGCGTCCCTTTGCGTCGGTCGCGGCTTCCAGCGCCGCCAAACTCGCCGCCGAAAGCGCATACTGCGGGTCATTTTGGTCATCCGTCCATGCAAGCACGACCTCGCCCGGTGCGGTAAACGCGCACACGTTGTCCACATGCTCGTTGGTTTCGTCGTTATAAATGCCGCGCGGCAGCCAGATCACCTTAGAAACGCCCAGATAGTCGCACAGCGTGCGCTCGATCTGCTCCCGCGTCAGATCGGGGTTGCGCCCCTCGGACAACAGGCACGCTTCGGTCACGAGCGCGGTGCCCTCGCCGTCAACGTGGATGGAGCCGCCCTCACAGATAAAATCCCGCTTGTCGTAGCAATCGTTTTCCAACAGGTCGCAGAACTTGCGTGCCACGCGGTTGTCACGCTCCCAGCTCGGATACAGGCCGTCTACCGCGCCGCCCCATGCATTGAAGCCCCAGTCGATGCCGCGGCGCTCACCCTTGCCGTTTACAACAAACGTCGGCCCGACATCGCGCGCCCATGCGTCATCTGTTTCCATCACGACCAGCCGCACCCGCTCGGGCAGCTGCGCACGCGCGTTGTCATACTGCCCCTCCGAGCACAGCACCGTCATCTTTTCGCTCTGCGAAATGGCCTCAATCACCTGCAAAAACGCCTTGCGTGCAGCATATGCACCGTACTGCCACGAATCTGCCCGCTCGGGCCAGATCATCAAACAGCCCTCATGCGGCGCAAACTCCGCAGGCATGAAAAACCCGTCTCCGGCGGGCGTTGTGTGTAAAATCCTCATACCGTTTCTCTCCGTCTTGTTTTCTCCCTAATAGGGTACAACATTTCGATTGGACTTGCAAGATTTTCCCGGATATGTTACACTAAATATACAGATACTTCATCGTTTTATCAGGAGGAAATCATGTCAAGCTATCCTTATTCCTATACACACACCTATACTTATACGCCATTTTTCTCGCTTATCCTGCCGATTCTTGCGCTAATCGTCATCATCGCAGGCGGCCTTGCGCTGTACTTTCTTTTTGTCCGCAAGCCCAACCGTTTTCAGGGCGCTGCCGCCAAGTTGCATGACGCGCTCAACTTCCGCACCTTCTATACGGAAAAGCTCCTCCGCGCGCTGTACAGCATCACGGTCGTCGCGATCGTGGTATACAGTGTCGTTCTGCTGTTCACGCACTTCTTCACCGCCCTGCTGGTGTTTGTGCTCGGCAACTTGGTAGCGCGCATCGTGTATGAATATGCGCTTTTGCTGCTCGTTCTGTGCCGCAACACGCAGGAGATCAACTGCAAAATGGGGCCGCTCCCCGAGGAGCAGCCTGTCCCCCCTGCATCCGGTTCCAATCCGGCTCCCGCTGCACCGCAGCAGCCGCCTGTAGCTCCGGTAGCCCCGCAGCAGCCCTGCCCGCCGCAGAATGCCGCTCCGGTACCGCCGCAGGCCCCCCAGCAGCCACCCATGCCCCCGCAGGATGGCCCACAAGCATAATACAAGTTCATATTCCCCTCTGGGATTTTTCACAGCGGCGCGCAGAATGTCGGTTAACTTCTGCGCGCCGCTGTGCTATAATAAAGGCGAACATCCGCCGGTCGCTCGACCGGTCGAAAAGGGGGATTTTCATGCAGTCCAAGCAAACACCCAGCACCCAAACCGTCCATCCGCAAAGCGGATGGGAGCCGCCGCTCACCGGACAGGCGCGCCGCCTGTTCCTGATCGTGCTGGCCTCGGTTGTGATGGCGGTCAACATCAAGAGCTTTGTCGATGCCGGCGGTCTGTTCCCCGGCGGTTTTAACGGTCTGACCCTGCTCATCCAGCGTAGCGCGCAGCAATTTGCAGGCGTGGCGCTGCCGTTTACCGCGATCAACCTGCTGCTGAACGCCATTCCGGCGATCGTCAGTTTCCGACTCATCGGCAAGCGGTTCACGCTTTATTCCTGTCTGATGATTGCGCTGACCAGTGTCCTGACCGATATTATTCCCTCCATGCCGCTGACCAACGACGTGCTGCTGGTCTGTATTTTCGGCGGCATCATCAACGGGTTTTCCATCAGCCTGTGTCTGCTCGGCCGCGCCACCAGCGGCGGCACGGATTTCATCGCGGTTGCACTTAGCGAACGTCTCAATGTGGACGCATGGAACTACATTTTCATTGGCAACTGCCTGATGCTGGTGGTTGCGGGCATGCTGTTCGGCTGGGACAAAGCGCTGTACTCCATCATTTTTCAGTTCGCCTCGACGCAGATCGTCCATCTGCTCGACCCACGCTTCAAGCGCACGACACTGTTTATCATCTCCAACCGCGCGCCGGAGATTTACGAGCAAATCAAGGACACCACCCATCACGGTGCGACGCTGTTCCACGGCATCGGCCTATATAACGGCGAGGAACGCGACCTGATTTACTCGGTCATCACCAGTGATCAGGTCAAGGAGATCACGCGCGCTGCGCGCGAAATCGACCCGCATGCATTCATTAACATCCTGAAAACCGATCAGGTGGCGGGCAACTTCTACCGCCGCCCGCATGACTAACCGCAAACAGCAAAAGCCGTTTCGTTCCCAAAAGGGAGCAAAACGGCTTTTTATTTGCCTTAATTGCTTTCGCAGCGGTTGAGCAATTTCTCCCACTGCTCGTCAACGTACTGCTGTGCAGCTTCAAGCGTCCACTCGTTTCCGGGCTTGAAGCAATGCTTAAAGCGGCCCTGTAATTTCATAAACTCGGTCACAGGCAGCTTGTTTTTCGGCATGTAATTCAAATGCCACTTGCCCTCAATGACCTCATAGAGCGGCCAGACGCAGGTCTCGACCGCCATTTTGCAGATTTCGGGCAGCAGTTCGGTCGAATACTGCCAGCCGCGCGGGCAGGGTGACATGACGTTGACAAACGCCGGGCCTTCGGTGTAAATCGCGCGGTGCGCCTTCTCGTGGAAATCCTTAAAGTTGCCGAGGAAGGTGGTCTGTGCAACATAGGGAATGTTGTGCGCCGCCATAATCTCGGTCAAGTTCTTTTTGTTCTGCTTTTTGCCGACCGACACCGCGCCCGACGGTGTGGTCGTCGCGCTGGCAAAGCGCGGGGTGGACGACGAGCGCTGGATACCAGTATTCATATAGGCTTCATTATCGTAGCAGAAATACACCATATCATGCCCGCGTTCCATCGCGCCGGACAGCGACTGGAAGCCGATATCGTAAGTACCGCCATCACCGCCGATGGCAAGGAATTTATAGGTATCGTCCAGCTTTCCCTTGCGTTTGAGCACATTGTATGCCGCCTCTACGCCGCCGCAGGTCGCAGCTGCATTCTCAAACGCAGAATGGATATAGGAATCCTCCCACGCGGTGTATGGATAGAGGAAGGACGAGACTTCGAGGCATGAGGTCGCGTTGCATACGACCGCCTTGTCGCCCTCGTCCAGTGCGCGCAGCATGCCGCGGCACACCAGACCCGCGCCGCAGCCCGCGCACAGACGGTGGCCGCCGACAAAACGCTCCGGCTTGGAAAGTTCTTTCTTGTGATTGTACGCCATGTCAGAGCACCTCCTTTTCGCTGCTGCGCTGGCCCATATGGATGTATTTCGGCCCCTTGCCGCCATTTTCGGTCATCAGGAACAGGTGGTCGTACACCCGCGCAATATCCTCGGTCGCGACATCGCGGCCGCCCAGACCGTACACCACGTCGATCAGCACCGGACGCTTCTCCAAATCATAGCACGCGGCACAGGTCTCCGCGTAAATCGGACCGCCACAGGCCGAAAAGCCCTCGCTCTTATCCATAACGGCAACCGCTTTAACATGGCTGAGCGCCTGCGCCAGTTCCTCTGCCGGGAACGGGCGGAACACACGAATCTTAATAAGACCCACCTTGCGCCCCGCCGCGCGCAGCTGGTCGATGCACGCCTTGGCCGTGCCCGCGGTCGAGCCGATCAGCACGAGCGCAACCTCCGCGTCCTCCATCTGGTATTCTTCAAAAAAGCCGTACTTGCGGCCGAAGGTCTTTTCAAAGTCCGCTGCGACTTCCAAAATCGCCCGCTTGGCGTTTTTCATCGCCTCGGCCTGCTGCACCTTGTGCTCCATATAATAGGGCGAAACGTCATATGGGCCGACGGCCAGCGGCGTTTCCCGGCCGATGAGCGCATGCTCCGGATGATACTCCCCGACAAATGCCTTGACCGCATCATCCTCCTCGAGCAGAATGTTCTCGACCGCATGCGAAGTGATAAAGCCGTCCTGACAGACCATGATCGGCAGGCGCACATCAGGCGTTTCCGAAATGCGCATGGCCTGCAAATAGTTATCGTAAGCCTCCTGATTGTTCTCGGCGTACAGCTGAATCCAGCCCGCATCGCGCGTGCCCATTGAGTCAGAGTGGTCGTTGTTGATGTTGATCGGGCCGGTCAGCGCGCGGTTAACGCACGCGAGCGTGATCGGCAGGCGGGCGGACGCTGCCACATACAGCAGTTCATACATATACGCCAGACCACAGGACGATGTTGCGGTCACCGCACGCACGCCTGCCGCCGACGCGCCGATGCAGGTGGACATGGACGAATGCTCGGATTCGACCGTCACATACTCGGTATCCACCTTGCCGTCCGCAACATACTGCGCAAAATACTGCGGAATCTCGGTCGAGGGCGTGATGGGGAACGCGGCAAACACGTCCGGATTGATCTGCCGCATGGCGTAGGCAACCGCCTCGTTGCCCGAAAGCCGGTCTCGGATGCTCATCACTTTTCCTCCTTCACAAAGTCAATCGCGCCAAAGGGGCACACCTTCCAGCAGATGCCGCAGCCCTTACAGTGGTCAAAATCAAAGTCCGCGCGCTTACCGTCGCAGACCGGAATGGACGAATCCGGGCAGAATGGCGCGCACAGCAAGCACTGCTTGCACTTTTCCTCATGCCAGACCGGGATATTGGCGCGCCACTCGCCGGTCATGGTCATACGGGCGGTGCCGCCCTCATAAATCTCGCCGCCGGGGGTCAGCTCCTGCCACGGCGACTGTTCGTTGATATCCTTTGCGCTCTTTGCCATTATCCGCGCACCTCCTTGAGAGACTGGCTCAGGCACTCCATGTTGCCTGCGATGACCTGCGGCTTGGTCGCAAACTTATGCTTGAACGAAGCCTCCATATCCGACTGAAAACGCCATGGGTCGAGCACGCCGCTGACCTTGACGATCGCCGCCAGCATAGGCGTGTTGGGGAAATACTTACCCAGCGTGCGCTCGGAGATCGCGCGCGCATCAATGGTGTAAACGCGGCCCTCATAGCCGCGCAGCAGTGGGCGCACCTCGTCGGGCGACTTGTGTGTGTTGATGACGATCGCGCCCTTGGGGTTAAGACCGTGCGTCACATCGACCGACTGCAGCAGCGTTTCGTCCACCACAACCACATAATCCGGCTCATAGATATTCGAGTGAATCGTGCACCGCTCGTCCGAAATGCGGTTGTACGCCGTGATCGGCGCACCCATGCGTTCCGGTCCATATTCCGGAAAGCCCTGCACATACTTGCCCGATGCGAACGCCGCATCCGCCAGCAGCAGGCAGGCGGTTTTTGCGCCCTGTCCGCCGCGGCCGTGCCAGCGGATCTCCACCATGTTTTTCATGTCGCTTCCTCCTGTTTTACTGTTTTGTCCGATGGGGAACAAAAAAGGCTTTCGTCCCTTTGTAAAGGGACGAAAGCCTGTCAAAGCTTCGCGCAACCACCCATTTACTGCGTACCATCATACGCGCTTCCGGTAACGGGGAAAACCGTCAGCACCTACTTTCCTTTTGGGGTTCGGGCTGCAACTCCGGAGTGATGTTCGGCATCGTCCTACTGACGCCGGGCTTACACCATACCCCGGCTCGCTGCAGCGTTCGGAAACGATCCTACTGTCTCCCTCATCATCTTTGGGCTGTTTTTGATAACTGCACTTTATTATAATAAAGGAGTAGAGCAATGTCAATCGGCATTTCGCACAAAAACAGATGTTTCTCCTGCGCGGACACGTCAAGCCTTGCCTGAAATCAGCCACGGGGCAGGCTCGGTGACAAAGGTATGCTTACTGGTCAATTTAGAGACAGAAAGCTGGATCACCTCCGTCTCACCGATGCCGTAGCGCGCGAACAGATCGGGAATAGACGCGGCGCAGCGGAAGTCGAGCGTATAAACAACAAATTCCATATGCGGATTGAGGCGTAGCAGGCATTCGATCTCCTGTTCCATGCTCGCGGAAGCGACTAGCATGGTGAGCGACGGCACGGGCAAGCCTTTCATCGTCTCGTCGTCCACATGGTCGATGATCTGGATGTTGTTCAGGCCGAACTGCTCGATGTTTTCCTCCATCGTGCGGCGGTCGTTCTGGTTGTACTCGACCGCGATGACTGTACCTTCGCCCGCGATGATGGCGGACTCCACCGCGATCGATTCACCGGAAATAATGCACACGGTATCATCGTTTGCGATATGCATTTTGTTCAGGATCACTGCGCGCATCTCGCTGCCGACATAGTGAATCGATCCACGTGAAAAGCTGGAGTTGCGCATGCCGATCTTGTAGGTCGAGCGCGCATTGGGATTGAGGATCAGCATTGCTGCCGAAGCATTGATGCCGCGATTGATCATATCGCGCAGCTTGTTATGCTCAATCGGGCCGGAGGGGTCGGAGCCGGTGTTGTACCACACGTCGCACTCGCCCAATCCCGCATCCCACATGCGATAAAAGATGTCCGCGTGACCGGCCTCAGTAAACACAAGCACCGTATCATTGGATTCCACGGTCGGGATCAGGTTTTTATTTTTGCGGGTGATATCGAGAATTTTGACCTTTTCCAGATCGACCTGCGTGTTTTCCGAAAAATATTCCAACCATGCAAGGATCTGCGTATTGTTGAACAGCTGTTTCTCCATAGCGGTCACTCCCTTTTTGTCCGTATAATTTATTATAGCACAGCGGCAAAGCAAATGAAAAGCCCCGCGCAAGGGTTTTTGTCTCGATTCTCGTCCTGCTGTTGCCAAAAAACGCGGGACATGCTACAATAAATATCATATTCAAAAGCATCAAGGGAGGTAGTCCCAGTGAAAATACAGGAAAGCGCAGAAAATTATCTGGAAGCGATTCTCGTCTTGAAGCAGCGTAACGGACAGGTGCGGTCGATCGACGTGGCGCACTACACCGGTTTTTCCAAGCCGAGCATCAGCCGCGCCGTCGGTCTGTTGCGGGACAATGGCTATGTCTCCATCGACCAGAACGGCCTGCTCGGTCTGACCGAATCCGGTCTGCACATCGCGGAAACCATCTATGAGCGGCATACGGTGCTGACCGAGCTGCTGACCCTGCTGGGTGTTTCCCCAGAAACCGCAGCCGAAGATGCCTGCCGCATCGAGCACGTCATCAGCACGGAAACCTTTGAAAAGCTCAAAGAACACGCACGCCGGCATCGCAGCGATGCCGCACAATAAGCCCAATGCTCACAGGCCGGCCCATCATGGCCGGCCTTTCGCATCGGCTGCAAGGAGGAAAACCCATGCCGCAAACCATCGAAACCCTGCCGAACGGACTGAAACTCTGGCAGGACGACCGCTTTTTCAAGCTCGGACAGGACAGCGTTCTGCTCTCTGCATTTGCCAAACCGCGCCGGAATGCCAAGGTGCTCGACCTCGGCTGCGGCACGGGCGCGCTCGCGCTGCTGGTTTACCGCCCCGACCTCAAAATCACTGGGCTGGAGTTGCAAGAGG
This sequence comes from uncultured Agathobaculum sp., assembly GCF_944380975.1. Classification (GTDB taxonomy): domain Bacteria; phylum Bacillota; class Clostridia; order Oscillospirales; family Butyricicoccaceae; genus Agathobaculum. Next base: position 24,373 of record NZ_CALWJK010000015.1, read on the forward strand.
ACGCACTCGCGCTGTTCCGCCGCTCGATCGCGGATAACGACGTGGAAATGACCGCCGTGCAGGGCGATTTGCGCGCGATTCGCACGATTTTTCCACACGGCAGCATGGATTATGTCATCTGCAACCCGCCCTATTTCGACCGCACAGCAGGCAAAAGCGCCCCCTCCCCTGAAAAGCGTACCGCCCGACAGGACGGCAGCTGCACGGTGGAAGACGTGGCGGTTGCCACGTCCTTTGTACTGCACACGGGCGGCAAAGCTGCCTTTGTGTTCCGTCCGGAACGGATGTGGGTGCTGCTCGAGGCGCTCAGTCGCGTGCGGCTCGTCCCCAAACGGCTGCGGTTTGTGCATCAGAACGCCACCGCCGCGCCCAGCGCCGTGCTGGTCGAGTGCCGCAAGGGCGGCAGCCCGGAGGGTCTGACCGTCGAGCCGCCGCTGCTGGTGGAAAGCGAAGAATACCAAAGGATATACAGAAAATAATATATTGAGGAAATATTACTATGAGTGAAGCTACTTTATATCTGGTTGCCACGCCGATCGGCAATCTCAGTGACCTGTCACCTCGCGCGCGCGAGGTGCTCGCCTCGGTGGATTTCATCGCCGCCGAGGATACGCGCGTCACCCAAAAGCTGCTGACCGCCTGCGCGCTGCCCAAAAAGCCGCTGATTTCCTACTATGAACACAACCGCCGTGCGCGCGGTGAGGAAGTACTCGCCAAGCTGCTGGCAGGCGAAAGCTGCGCGCTCGTGACCGACGCAGGCACGCCCGCTGTCTCCGATCCCGGTGAAGATCTGGTCGCGCTGTGCGCCGCGCATAATGTGCCGGTCATCCCGATCCCCGGCTGCTGCGCTGCCGTGTGCGCGCTGGCGGCTTCCGGTCTGCCGACCGGCCGCTGGTGCTTCGAGGGCTTTCTATCGGTCAACAAAAAGGCGCGGCGCGAGCATTTGGATGCGCTTGCTGGTGAAAAGCGCACGATGATTTTCTATGAAGCGCCGCACAAGCTGTGCGCGACACTGCGCGACCTGTCCGATGCCTTTGGCGGTGACCGCCGCATCTCGCTCTCTCGTGAGCTGACCAAGCTGCACGAGGAAACGCTGCGCATGACGCTGTCCGAAGCTGTGCAGTATTTTGACCAGACCCCGCCGCGCGGCGAATTTGTGCTGATCGTTGAAGGTGCGCCCGATCTGCCGGACGCACCGGAGGACGCAGACGCTCGCCTGCAAGCCGCCGCAAACGAGGTGCGTCGCCGCATCGCACAAGGCGAAACGCAAAAGGATGCGGTCAAGGCCGTCTCGGCTGAGGCGGGCGTGAAGAAAAACGCGCTGTACCGGCTGGTGCTGGAGCAGGAGGAGCAGACATCGGCCAGCGACTGACCGACTATCCTCCCCCTGAAAACCACAATAATATTTCAAGAAATACTCTATCCCTTGCCCGTTTGTTCACAGAAAGGACAAACTACCGCCGTATACTTTGAAGTATATCAACACAAAGGTGGGATATGATGTCTACGATTTTGATTGCCGATGACGAGGCGCGCATCCGCCGTCTGGTCAGCGACTTTTTGAAACGCGACGGCCACAGCATTGTGGAAGCCGCCGACGGGCGCGAAGCGCTGCAAATACTGGAAAACCGGCACCCCGGTCTGGATCTTGCCATTCTGGACGTGATGATGCCCGGCATGGACGGCTTTGAGGTGCTGCGCGAGCTGCGCGCGCAGGAGCGCGGGGACAAGCATCTGCCTGTCATGCTGCTGACCGCCCGCGCGGAAGATGCCGATCAGGTGCGCGGATTGGAGGACGGCGCGGATGATTACGTCACCAAGCCGTTTTCTCCGATCGTACTGGCGGCGCGTGTGCGCACACTGCTCAAGCGCGAAGGACGCACTGCTGCGCCGCTCGAGCAATTCGGCGCGCTGTCCATCAATGAGCTGCGCCGCGAGGTACTGGTCGGCAACGCCCCAGTCGACCTGACGCCAAAGGAATACGAATTGCTGGTCTATTTCAAAAATAACCGCGCCATCGCCCTGTCCCGCGAGAGCATTCTCAACGCGGTTTGGGGTTACGACTATTTCGGCGACCTGCGCACGGTCGACACCCATGTAAAAAAACTGCGCGCTAAGCTGGGCGACTGCGGCTCGATGATCGCCACTGTCCGCGGTTATGGCTACCGTTTTGAGGGATAACCATGAAACACGGCTCCATCCGGTTCAAATTCTTTGCCGCGATCAGCGCTGTTGCGCTGGTCTTTATCGGCATGCTGTTGCTGCTCAACCTGTTTTTTTATGAAGATTACTATATGATGATGCGGCGCAATGAATTGCGCGACGCGTATCAGAGCATCCGCAACAGTTATAACGGTAATGTCGACGACATTGCCACCGTGCTGGATAACTATGAAAGCCGCAGCGCGATCCGTCTTTCCATCGTTGCCGCAGACGGAACCGTGCGATACTCCTCGTTTTTCTCCCCAGGTAACGAAGAACCGGGCAGCGGGGACTCCACTTTGCCGGGTACATTCCAATTGCCGGATTTTGATCTGTTCGACCAGCAGCGCCGCGGGTATGCCATCCTGCAATCCATTGCCCAAAGCGTCAGCCCGGATACGCTCGCCAAGCGAAACTATCAGTTCTTAAATGTCTCTTTATGGGACGGCGACCAATATCTATGTCTGGCAGGTGCGTTGGACAGCAAGGCGGAAAACTGCCTGTTTGCCTATATGCCATATGCCTATATCGAGCAGAACTCCTCGCTGAATCTGGTATTCCTGCTGATTGCAGGCGGGTGCGCGCTGCTCATTTGTCTGGTTTGCGGCTACTTTATCTCTCGCCAGTTTACGCGACCGCTGATTGACATGGCCGGCGTGGCCGACCGCATGAGCGAACTGGACTTCTCAACCAAGTGCCAGTCCGGCGGCAGTGACGAAATCGGCCATCTCGGGCAATCGCTCAACCGATTGTCTGCCTATCTGGAGCAAACGATCGGAGAACTCAAGCAATCCAACGATCAATTGGCGCAGGAAATTGAAAAGAAAGAGCGCATCGACAGCATGCGGCGCGAATTCATCGTCAATGTGTCGCATGAGCTGAAAACCCCGATCGCGTTGATACAAGGCTATGCGGAGGGACTGACCGCAGGTGTCGCGGATGATCCGGAGGATCGAAAATTCTATTGCGATACCATTGCGGATGAAGCCGACCGCATGAATAAACTGGTCATGCAGCTGCTGAATCTGTCAAAGCTGGAACTTGGCGCGGAACAAACCTTTTATGACGACATTGATCTGCACGCACTCTGCGCCGAAGCCGTGCAAAAGACCTCGGTGCTTTGTGAAAGCCGCGACCTGACCGTGCACTTTGACGATACCCGTGTCACCGTCCGCACAGACGGCGACTTATTGGAACAGGTACTGATGAATTACCTTTCCAACGCAATTCGCTACACCGTGGATGGCGGGCATATCAAAATCTCAGCAGTACACACAGATTCCGGCATCCGACTGACGGTGTTCAATAAAGGCGAAGGATTACCGGAAGAGGAGCTGCCGAAGATTTGGGAAAAGTTTTACCGCACCGACCGCGCGCGTACCCGTGAGGCCGGCGGTACCGGCATCGGCCTATCTCTGGTGCGCGCCATTGCTGACACGCTGCATGGCTCCTGCGGCGCTGAGAATGTACCGGGCGGCATTTCTTTCTGGTTCGAACTGCCCAACGCCTCAGAAAACAGTGACTCTGCAAACGACACACAATAATTTTTGATTTTTCCAATTTCACACTTGACATCAACCGAATCCTGTGGTATAGTATATAAGCACCTTAAGTAAAGGTCTTATATCGCGGGGTAGAGCAGTTGGTAGCTCGTCGGGCTCATAACCCGGAGGTCGTTGGTTCAAGTCCAGCCCCCGCAACCATTAAAAAGCACTGATTTCGGAAGAAATCAGTGCTTTTTCTTTACTTTTTCGCGTTCTGCGTTTGTTCATTGCTCCCGCTCGCCCCGCGCTTGTTCTTTATTTGTTCTTTAAGCAGACAAACCGAAAGGCCGATATACAACCGTGATTGGTGTATATCGGCCTTATTTTTTAACTTTTGTATCAAGCGGGTGCAGCAAGTCTTGCAGGGTATCCGCTGCCGCTGCATCGGCTGACTGTATCGTATGGGCGTATATTTTGCCCGTCGTTGTCACGCTGGCATGACCTAACCGCGCCGCCACGGTCTGCAAATTCGTACCCGCCGCGATCAGCAACGTAGCATTGGTGTGTCGCAGCGAGTGCAGCGAAATATCGGGCAGATCGTTTTCTTTGATGAACCGTGCAAACCAGCCTGTAACGGTGTCCGGGTGTATCGGCGCGCCGTTCCACGAGGTAAACACGCGCCCGCTCGCCTGCCACTGATCGCCCAGCTGCAAAGCCTGCCGCCGCTGCCATGCACGGAAAGCCCGCAATGCCTGCATTGCATCAGCTGGCACTTTGATACTGCGCCGTGAAGTGGCGTTTTTCGTCTCGTCCTCGAAAATGCCCTTGTCAGCCAGATACAGCGATGACCGCCGAATATGAATGACCGCCTTTTCAAAGTCAATATCTTCCCAAGTCAGGCCGCACAACTCGCCGCGCCGCATACCTGTATACAACAGCAGCTTTATCATGGTGCTATTCTGTATGTCGGCGCTTTCAAGCGCTTCCATCAAGCGGGCGGCTTGTTCCTCGTCCAAATACCGCGCTTCTTTATGCTCCACGCGGGGCGGCTTTACCCGGTCGCACGGGTTGGAAAACAGCACTTGCCACTCGACCGCCGTTTGCAGAATGACAGAAATTAACCTGTGATGGTGCAGAATGGTCTTTGCCGACAAGCCCTTATCATTTCCCACTGGCTCAAACAATGCGCCCACAGGCTGCCCCAGCGCGTCAGAAACGCGCTTTGCACTCTCGGCTGATACGTTCTTGCCCTGCGTGATGCTGGCAAGCACCGCGAGCGACACGCCCGCTTGCTCAGCAAACGCGGTTTTCGTGATCGAGCGGGCGCGCAGCATTTGCCGCAAGTCGCCCTTGAAACGCTGCTTGCCGTCCTCCCTTATCCCCGCTTCTTCCAGATTGGAATAAAACTGTATCAGGTGGTGCGGCTGCAAGCGGTCAAGCCGAATATGCCCGATGGCTGCATTGATACGCGGCAGCATGGCTTTATAGCGGTCAAACGTGGTGGGGCGCACCTGCTTTGCGGCATAGTCCCGCAGCCATATTCCCGCGAAATCCGCAAAGCGCACGTTCCCTTGCAGCACTTGCCCCGTGCGGCACTTTTCCTCGAAAAGTACAGCTTGCCGCTGTGCTTCTTTTTCGGCCTGTGCGTCGGTCATATCCGGATGGGGCTTCCACGTCATGGATTTAATAATCTGCCTGCCGGTCATGTCGTAGCCGCAGGAAACGCGGATAGAATACGACTTGCCGCGCCGGATTACGGTTGCCATGTGGCGCACCTCCTTTCGAGCGGGTGTGTGTCCAAATTGAACACCGTTAGGCTTGCATTACTGGTTAACACCAATCATAAGGCTCTACGTCCGGGTCTGTTGGCACTTCTGCGTTTGCAGGATCACCAAACCACCCCAATACATACACGGTTTTTCCATGCCCGCCTCCATCTTCATACTGCACAAATCGTTCACCGATATAAAGCAATCTCCAGCCGATGCGCAAACAAACGTTCGCTTGCTTAAAACTATCGACTTCTGTGACTGCCGTTACATCTGTCATGGAGAGTTTTGAAACGTCAATGCTAATGCTTTTTTCTTCTGGAAGCCCCAAAATATAATTGGGTGTACAGCCGAAAATTTCAGATAGCTTAATTAGTGTTTTGCTATCAGGCGTTCTTTTTCCAGATTCATATTGGCTTAATGTTCCCTGTGCTATTCCGAGTTGTGCAGCAAGATCAGTCTGGGTCATATCACGCTGTTTTCTTAATGTAGCAATGTTACTCATGGCTTTCACCCCATGTTTAGCATACCATGCATTTTATATTTTGAAAAGAATATTTCGAATTTTTCAAACGGAATATTTTTCGAAATAATATATTGACATATATGCAATTCGTGATATTGTAGAATATAAGAGGTGATACAATGACACAAACACATTCCCGTTTGTCAACGATCATGGGCGAAAAGCGTTTGAAAATCAGCACCATATCGCGAGACACGGGCATATCCCGCGCAACGCTAACCAACCTGTACTATGACCGCAATAGCGCGGTATCGCTGCAAACACTCGGCATATTGTGCGCCTATCTCGGCTGCGAAGTAGGCGACCTAATCAGCTATACAAACCAAAAGGAGGAAACCCCATGAACGAACAACAGACAAAGCAAACCTTGCCCCGTATGCGCACACTTGCAAAAGCCATTGAGGAAATCAAGACCGAAGACCCGAACACCGCTTTAACGCAAAACCAGCTGCGCGTATTGGTCAAATCGGGTGCAATCCCCAGTGTATCAGCCGGGCGGCACACGCTGATTAACCTTGATTTGCTCATTGCCTACTTGGCAAGCGACGCTTACCAGAACGGCAACGCGGCGCAGCCTGCGCCCGAATATGGCAAGCTGCGCCGCATTGAAGAATGAAAAAGACCTTTCCAGCAGCTTTGGTCGGCACTGAAAAGGTCAAAAGACGTATCCACCCGCGAGCGGGTTTGTTTGTACATATTATACCGCACCCGCTCGCCCTTGTCAAATGGAAAGGACGATAACAAATGCACAACGAAACACACGAAGCCACCGTCCGCGCTTGGTTTTCCACTGAAACCATGCCCGCAGCATGGATAGCCGCCGACCCTGCGGCCTGCACCGAATTGGCGCAGCTGCTGCGCGATAAGGTGCTGAAAGCCTATCAAATGGGACTACTGGACGGCGCAGCGCGCCGAACCGCTATGCGCGATCAGGCCATTATGGACGCGTCCGACGCATTAGGGGATTGCCTGTGCTGCCTGTTGGAAGCAAAATATGTAGCACAGACCATCAACTATGAATTTACCCCCTTATGGCACGGCGACAATTTGGACGCACGCAAAGGCGCGGATTTTATACAGAAAATGTGTGTAGCAAGTGGCCTTGTTGTCGAGAAAGCCGCCGCTGCGCTGCGTTCGTTGCACGAAGCGCAAAACGCAATAGAAGCAAAGCAAGCCGTCAAAGAATCCAGTGCGGCTTAAAAAGTACATATCTGCACGGTGTGCGGGGCATTTGCCCCGCACATCGCCGTTTTAGGGGCATTGCACATATCGTGTGTACAATGCAATAGAACAAAATATCTTGCATGGAGCGTAACGAATGAAGAAAAGAAAGCGAGTTGTCCGAGCGGGTAACCTTGTATGGGCGACGATCTGCACGCCGCCCGCACCGAACGACCCCGAACACGTCCGCGCCGCGAAATCCCGCGCCACAACCGCCGCGCGCAAGGCATTAAACCAGAAAGCCGCCTGCCGCCGCCTTGAAATGCTGCTTTCTGCCAATTTCACGCCGCGCGACTTTCACCTGATACTTACCTACAGTCCCGGCGATCTGCCCGCCACGCGCAAGGAAGCCGTGAAGCGGCTGCGCAAATTCCTTGCGCAGCTGCGCGCCTACCGCAAGGCGCGCGGCCTGCCGCTGAAATACGTCTACGCCACAGAGGGCTTACACGGTGACAAGCGTTTCCACCACCACCTTGTAATAAACGCCACAGCGGGCGACTATGACCTGATACGCAGCCTTTGGATATGGGGCGATCAAGTAGACTTGGAACGCATTGCAGACCGTGACTATGGCGGGCTTGCGCGCTATCTCACCAAGGAAGCCGCCGAGGGCAAACCCAACGGCGCGCAAAGCTGGACACCCTCGCGCGGCCTGCAAAAGCCCACGGTCGAAACAAGCTGGGTGGACGGCGACGAAACCTTGACCGCGCCCGCTGGCTGCTATGTGATCGAGCGGGAGGACAAGCAAAACGAGTTCGCGGGCTATTCCTATATTCATTACCGCATAGAACGCCCACAGCCGCGCAAGACGCGCCCACGTCGCAGTAAGGAAAGCTTGCCTATACCTCCGACGCTATACGAAATGGACACGCCTGCGCGCCCGTATGCGCAGCGATAGGCCGCACCCGCTCGGCATACTGCACAATCAAATAGCGCACCCTTTCAGGCTTGAAGCCATGTATATCTGTAGAGAGGGGCGCAGAGAAAACGCCCTGCACGCCTTGTAATCAACCGAGCGGGCGGGTATTCTGGAAACAGACCAGAACAGCCACCGCGCGCGACCGCGTGCAGCGTGTGCAGCGCACTCCCCCCCATGCGCCGCCGCTGTCCCGCCGCCCTCAGACCGCATACCCAACAGAAATTTTACTGCGGCACTGCCGCATGAGGGGTGGGGTTCACGCAGGCGCACACAAGCGCACGTTATGCCCTTCCACCAAGCAGCCCAGACAGCGCCTTGCATTACCCCGCAAAACCCATCCAAAGCCGCGATAAACGCCGTTTTTTGCCGCCCGGAAAGCGCGCCAAACGGCGCAAGGCTTGGGCGCAAGCACCCGTCCGCCCGCCTGTGCGCCACACCTGCGCCCGTTATGCACCTACCCCCACCCTGAAAAAGTTTCGGGGCATGGAGCGCAAGACCGCAGGCCTCCATACACGCGAGATTTTTTCCCCATGCCGAAGATTTTTACGAGGTGAGACCATGAAAACCAAAAGCGCAGCCGTCATAGCTACCGAACACCGCTGGCATACATACCAATCCCGAAAGCGTCTTGAAAGCAGGGTCGCCGCCTGCTTTGCGCCCGACAGCCGCCTGTATACGCTCCCGCTCGATCTGCACCGTTTTAACCTGTCTGCTGATCTGCTGCACTGGCACTGGAAGCAGGCGTTTATACGCCCATTGCGCGAGCAGCTTGCCATGCGCACACCGTCCTGCGCCTTGCGCTATATCTATGCGTTTGACTTCCGCACGCCTGACGCGCTCAAGGTCTATTTGCTGACTGACGCACCAGACGAAGAAATACAAGCCGCCTATGCGGGCTTTTGGCTACATGGCGAACATATCCATTCAGACCGCTTAGAGGACATAGGCGCGGCCTGTGTCGCGTCTATAATGACCGTACAAGCGCACGGTATCGAGGGAAAGCGGGTTAAAAGAATGTACACATCTTCCCGCTCGCTCGGCGCAGCGGTTTAATGCCCGTGTTCAATTTGAACACCCACCCGCTCGACCGCTTTACCCTGTCCCCGTTCGGTGACACCATTTCACCGTACAGGGAATACCCCACCTATGGAAATTTTCTTCTATAGGGTAAGCGCGGTATCCTAATCATGCAAATTCCCGAAATGCATTTCCGATTTTGCAGAAATGCCAGTCAAGGAGTATGACACTATGAAACGAAAACGCATCAGGAATCCCAAACACCGCCCCACACGCGCGGCGATACCTTGCCCCGTCTGCGGCGCTGCGCTGTTCTATCTGTACACCGACAGCATTTGCAAACACATTGGCTTTATCTGCCCGGTATGCGGGCATGACGGGGACGTTAGCGTAAGCGTCCATTTGCAGGAGGGAACCCCATGAAAATCAAAAGCACCGCTGACGGCAGCGCTTGGTTTTGCTGTCCATTCTGCGGCAGAAAGCTATTCAAAGTCATGCAGCGCACACAATGCCGTGATTTTCCGGCATGGTGTAGAAAATGCAAGCGTGAAATCATTGTCAACATAGACGGCAAGGCAATCTTTGCCGCCGATGCCCCGTGCGCTCCACAAGCGGGCGCGTCCTGATCTGCCCTTTCTTTGCGGTCGTTATGCCTTTTCCATTGCATACCCGCTCGAATATAGGGAACACCCCCACACGCAGCCGTGCGGGAAAGCAAAAGCCCCTGCACCACGTGCAGGGGCTTTGCTTGCAGTTTCGACACATTTCTGCTATACTACGGGTACGGTGCTGCCGCGCCAGCGGTAGGCGGTTAAGTCTTGCCCCTGAAAGGGGGCGTTGCTATGGAATATCTGATAATGCTTGTAGTGATACTGGTACTTATCGAGCGTATTTTAAGCGATAAAGAGAAGTAACCGCCTCACTCCTACATGAACGGTTACTTCTAATACCTGAAATGTGGGGCTAACCGTCTACCGGCAGCACCCTTTTCTATGTTCAGTATACCGCCCACAAGCGGGTTTGTCAATCCCTCGCACGCGCAGCCGTGCGGGGGATTTCTGTCATTATGCCGCGTCGATATACCGTTTCAAAGCGTCGCGGGTGATAATATATTTGCCCGCGATCTTTTTCCCTTGCAGCTTACCGGTGCTGAACAGCCGCCGCACGGTTCGGGCAGTCAACCCCAGTTCCCGCGCAACGTCTGCCACGGTCAAAAAGTCCTTTTCACTCATGCGTTCGCGCTCCTTTCATACTCGCGCACCTTACGGTAAAAGGTTGCCTTGCTTAACTGTAATTGCTCCATAGCGGCTACCGCCGTTATTTCGCCCGCTTTCCATGCCTGATACACTTTCGGGAAGTCAGCCCGCACAATCGGCTTACGGCCTTTGTATTTGCCCTGTTCCTTGGCAATGGCTATGCCCTCGGCCTGCCGCGCATGGATTTTCTGCCGCTCCTTTTCAGCCATATATGCAAGCAGTTCAAAGACAATATTCGTAATAAGCTGTTTTTCAAGGTCGGTTTTATTCGCCGTATTGAGCAGCGGGGTATCAGTTACAATGATGCTTGCCCCGATCTGCTGCAATTCCTGCCACTCCCGCTTGATCTGCTCCATGTTGCGCCCCATGCGGTCAAGTTCCTTGACTATGACCACATCACCGGCGCGCAGCGTTGCTTTCATGGCCTGATATTGTGGACGCTGGAAGTCGCGCCCGCTCGCTTTGTCCTCATAGGCGCGATCTATCACAATGCCGTTTGCCGCAGCATATTCCGCGATGGCGATATGCTGCCGTTCGGGATTCTGGTCGTTTGTGCTGACCCGTGTATACTCAAAAGTCATGGTCTGCGCCCTCTCTCTGACGTGTGCTATCTATATGCCTTTTCCATGCTTTCAGTATACACTGTTTGTTCGTTTGTGTCAATAGGATATAATATAATTATGATACGTTTCATAATTTGTTTTGAAACCCGTGTGATACGCTTTTTAGGGCTTTTTGAGCGTATCAATAGGGTATACCCCATTGATACGCTACAAAGTGCTTCCGATACGGTATAGCCGCTTGACAAGCGGACGCAACAAAGATATACTGAATATAGAAAAGGGCACTGTCGGCAGACGGTCAGCCCTCAAGAATCATTAGTCAAATGACCGCTGACTTGTCGAGGGTGCAGCGGTCATTTCGCGTATATGGTCAGTATGTAAAGCATGAATGCCGTGCATACGCAAAGCCGAAAGAGCTTTCCCACAATCGCTATCACCCCCTTTCGCAAGGGAGTAGCCGACCGCCTGCCGTCTGGTGGCAGTGCCTTAAAGCGAGTATAGCAGAAACTACGACAAGAAACAAGCCGCTGTTCTTTATTTGTTCTTCTTCTCCTAAAGCACAACTGCCCTGCTTTTACTCGCACACTATATATAGTTTATTTTATCCGCTATTCATCTATATACAGTGTATTCGGCTGTTCTGTTCTTTCGCTTCATCGCTCATAACCCGGAGGTCGTTGGTTCAAGTCCAGCCCCCGCAACCACCAAAAAGCACTGATTTTGAACGAAATCAGTGCTTTTTCTTTTGTTCATTTTGTCCCCTATCGCAAGGTCGTCAGGATTTGCCACGGCTGCAATTGAAAGATGAACGAGCCGCCCTTGCAGATTGCGGCTAGGATAATCAGCAGTTCCCTCCCGGTCAGCACCAGCAGCTGCATAAATTCGAAAGAAAAGTCAATGGTATCCGGCCCAGCGTAACTGCCGCTGTCGTATGTGAACAGTTCCCCCACCCCTGCCGTTTCTCGCGGCCTGCATAATTTCCTCTACCAGCCTCTGATCTAGTGTCGCGCCCATATATGCCTTGGTAGTGCTACTATCCTGCAAGGTAACCGGTTGATAGTACTCCGTATTTTCCGGATCAAGCGCCGGCATTTTGAACACAAAGCTCATCCCTAGCTGCCGTTGGATCTCATGCGTGACCGCACTGATGCTGTTCCACACAGTCCCCCCAACGGCAAGGCTGAATGAAATAGTGAATAACAATAAAAGCAGCAAAATACTTCTCTTATATTTTCGTCTCAAGTACAGTAATGCACGTTTTCCATTCTATGTCACCTCGATCTCCCCATGTGAGAACCGCAGGATAACATCCCCCGCCGCCGCAACCTCGTTCGAGTGGCTGACAATGATAACGCATTTATTCAGCGACCGCGCGCGTTCGACCAGCAACTCGGTTACGTCGCGCGCTGTGTCCTCATCCAAATTGCCGGTCGGCTCATCCGCAAGGATGATTGGTGCAGCTGATGCCAGTGCACGCGCGATCGCGACGCGCTGCTGCAGCCCGCCGATCGCGTTCCCGATCACGCCGGACAGGCTCAAGCTCAGCAGTGCAGCAATCAGAAACGCCGGCAGCGCGACATAGTAATTCTCCAGCACGATCTGTCCCGTGATGCCCTTCGGCGAAATGCCCAGCGAGATCAGGATGCCGACCTCGGTCATGCGTTCGCGCGTCCACATCAGCAGGATAAGCGCCAGTATGCCAACGCTGAGGAGCAGAATGACGATCAGCAGGAAAAAGCTGATCGTCTCGGCCTTCTGGATCGTGCCTGCTGTCTGCTGGTATCGAGCGTTGTTCTCCGAGAGCACAAAGCTGTCCCACTCCGCATAGGGCTGACTTTTCAGATCAGCCACCGTCTGCTCCATCTGCGCCGGATCATCTAGAAACAGCATGAGCCCTGAGCTGTAATTGTACTGCTCTGCTGTCCGGTCCGGGAACTTCAGCTGGTACAGCTCTTTGGCCGTGTTGATATCAGTAAAGATCACATTTTCCTGTAATTCGCTCTCTGGCGTGCTCGGACTGACGGGTTCGCTGCGCGTCACCAGATAGATGCCCACGATCTCGAAATCCACCTGTGTTCCGGCGTGTTCCGGCTGCCAGCCAGCTACGCCCTCCACAATGCTCGCATGCAGCGTATCGCCGACCGACAGGCCGTTCAGCTCCGCGATCTCCTTGGAAATCATCGCTTTGTGCTTATCCTCGGCCGTAATGTGCCGCCCATCCGCCAGCTGATATGAAACGGCAACGAACCGCTCGTGCAGCGCGGACTCCGTGCAGCCGATAAACTTGGGCACATATTCGCCGGGCAATCCCGTACCGCTGTATGAGCCGGGGACAAGGTCAAGCCCGTCGCAGTACATATAGTAAGTATCCACGCCGTTGATCTTACTGACGTTGTCCAGCATGCGCACCTGTTCAAGCAGCTGCTCATCGGTTTTCTGTGTGCCCTCGGCCGACTGCTGAATCGTGAAATATCCGCCGATGCTGCTGCGCAGCTCTTTGACCGCGTCGCCGCTCGCGGAGTAAAGCGCCAGCCCCAGCAGCGAAATGGTCATCAGCGCGACCAGCAGGATCAGCAGCAGCACTGTCCGCTTGGGATTGCGAATCACATAAAGCCATGCACGTTTTGTTGTTGGCATAATACGCCCCCTATCGCAGTGTCGTTAAAATCTGCCGCGGCTGCAAGCTGAAAACAAATGATCCGCCCTTGCAGATCGCCGCAACGATAATCAGCATCTCCAGTGCCAGCAGAATCAGAAAATCGGCGAACCGGAACGAGAAATCAATCTGATTCGGGCCGACATACTCGCTGCTTTCATACGCCATCAGCTCGTTCATCGTGCCCGACATCGCCGCCTGATGTAGTTCTTCCCGTGTGTATTCCCGTTCCTGCGGCTGCGCCTTCTCGATGGTGGATGCAAGCATCCGGCTGCCAATCTGTTCCGGTACCTGTTGGCTCGTTCCAAACGCCAACGCACCGGCCAACACCGCAACCAGTGCAGCCTCCAGTACGAACTGACCAACAACGGAGACTTTACCAAGCCCCAGTGACAGGTAAATGGCTATCTCTTTTTTCGGCTGCCAACCCACATGGTAAACACAACGAACAAAATGATGGTGCAGCCGATGACAATAATCCCCACAACACCCACAATGAGATTGCGGATCCTTTGGAGCGCATCTACCGTAGATTTATACATCGTGTCGTCTGCAGCGATCTGATAAGAGCCCACATCAATGGTATCCATGCGTTTGACCTGATCGACGATCCCGTCCAGCTGCTTGGGGTTGTCCACGAAAAAGGTCACATTCTGATATTGCGGTTCCTGATCGTAATTTGCCCCGTACTGGGCTTGCTCATTTGCGCTGCGCAGCGTCTTTACCGTATCCAGATCGGTAAACGCCCAGTTATAGGTCATATCATCTTCCGAAACATACCTTCCGGTCGGCTGGTAGCCATTGACATGGAAAAAGCCGACGATAGTAAGCTGCTGGGCCTCCCCCAAAACGGACAACGCTTTCCCGGTAAACACACCGCCGTCCCGAGCCGTCATGCTGATCATATCCCCGATTTGCAGATTGTTAAGTTCCGCCAGTTTATCCGAAAGCAGGACAACATGGCGATCCTCCGGACGGATATGCCGTCCTTCCGCCAGTTCAAAGGCCCCGGTGCGGAATTTAGCCGCCAGCGAAGTATCGCTATTCCCATACAGCATCGTTGCCCGCGACCGCATCGTCGCATACTCTTCTGTGATTCGCTCATCGTCCGCGTAATCTTCGGGATGCGCCTCTCTGTCCTGCAAATCCAAATTCCACATGCCCGGCACAAGCTGCAGATTATCCATATGCGGATAGGCCTCCAGATAATTGTCCGCATTATAGGCACTGATGCCGTCGATCTGCATGATTTTCTCGATCGTATTATCATCCAGATGCGGCCCGGTGTACACCTTGCGCGTCGTGCCGTCCGGCTCGGTCACATCCTCGAGATTGGCCGGATGATGCGTCAGCGATACATGCATGCGGACAACAAAACTGGTGCCAAGCGTCTGCTGGATTTCATGCGTCACTGCACCAATGCTGCGCCAGACACAAATGCCCACAGATAAACAAAAGGAAATAACGAAAAGCAGCAAAAGCAGCAAAACACTGCGCTTGTATTTTCTCCGCAGATACAACAATGACCGTTTGACCATGGTTTACGCCCCCCATTTTTGCTATACGCAACACCTATCCCAGGTTCATCTATCCTTATAATAACAGGACAGCGAACCTCACGGAAAGCAGCATAATCCACAAAGAATTTCGGGTTTTTTCTATTAAAAACCTTGCTGCAAGCTTCTGTCTTCTTGCTCAAACAGCACACGGTCATTTGTTGGATGGAAATAAAAAAACGCACAGGCTTCAACAAGCCCATCTGCACCTGTCAAATAAAAGTGGCAGCACAGAAAAAATTAGCAGAAGCCCTGTTTAGACCTGCACTGAACAAAGCTCTTGTACCCTAGCTGTTCGGAACCAGATAACTTTTCTGCCAAAATCCATCCCTCAGTCATTTCATCCGTATGGCCTCCGTTATTTTCTATGCAACCAATTGCATACGCACGCAATATATTGCTCAATCGACAGTTTTAACAATTGATAAAAAACAGCCGGGATACATCAACTTCTGATGTATCCCGGCTGTTTCACTATATTTTCTGTTCCTAACAGGCATGACCGACCAAATTACTGTGCCTCTGCGCCGCTCAATTCCCGCTTGGACTCATAACCGAACAGGGCGACCAGAACGAATCCCGCTACTGCAGCCGCACCGCAGGTAATCAGCAGCTCTGTGAACCCGGGGCCCATATAAATCGGCAGCGTCAAAACCGATTGCATGGCAAAGGATCTTGCTGCGCCGCCGGTTGCGCCGATGACCGCACCGCCAATGCCGCCCACAATGCTGGTGAACAGCAGCGTTTTGCGATACGGCACCAGCACACCGAACAGCGCCGGGGAAGTTTCGCCGCAGATTGCGGAGATTGCCGCGCCAAATGCAAGCACCTTCAGTTTCTTATCCTTCGCACGCAGCCAGGTAGCCAGCGATACGCCCATTACGGCAAACGCGGCCGGTGCAACCAACGACAGGATGGTGTCCGATCCGGTCGTTGCAATGTTGTTGATCGCGATCGGGATCAGGCCCCAGTGCAGACCCAGCGATACCATGGGTTGGATCAACGCACCCAGAATGATGCCTGCCACAACAGGGCTGATTTCATAGAGCAAATTGTAGCCCGACGCAATGGCGTTGGAAATCGTCGAACCAATGGGGCCCAACACAAACAGGGTCAGCGGAACCAGAATCACAAGCGAGAACAGCGGCCCCAGAATGCCTTCCAGCAGCTCCGGAAGCACCTTCTTCTCCAGCTTTTCCAAATAGATCAGGCAGAAGATGGCAAGGAGCATCGGGATGATACTGGAAGAATAGGTGACGTTCGGCACCTTCCAGCCCAAGAAGGTCAATGTGTCGCCCGCAATTGCCGCGACAATGGTGGGATGCACGGTGAACAGCGCCACGGTAACGGATGCGAAAATATTCACCTTGAACTTCTGGCTTGCAGAGAAGGCCAAAAACACAGGCAGATAGTAGAAAAATGCATCTGCAATGTTATACAGCACCGTGTAAGTACCGCCCTCTGCAGAAAGCACATTCATCGAGGTCAACATCGCCAAAATACCCTTTAACAGACCGACGGTGGTCATAAGGGGAAGCAGCGGAGAAAAAATATCGCAAATGATGTTCAGCACTTTCTCCAGCAGGTTATTCTTCTTTTCCTGCGTCATGGTTTCCGGTGTTGTTGCAAGATTTTCCATTCGTCTGTCCTCCTTTATACTTCATCCAAACCGCATTCTGCCACTGCTTTTTTGCAGTAATCCAGACATTCCTGCACATCCTGCGGCAGCAGACGGCCATCTTTCACACAGCGCTGCGCTTCTTCTTCCACCAGCTTCATGTAATGCTCCGCCGAACCATAAAGCTCGACCGCTTTCTCCCTGCTGTATGGCTCTACATAGCCGAACAGGCTTGCACCAAAGGCATTTTCCGGTGCAGACGGCTCACAGACGGGATGGTACACTGCAAGCGGATACACGATCATCGGCAAACGCCAGCCGCCCACGGCATTGCCGGTGGCATCCGTAAAGTTTTTCAGCGCCGGGTCGGCTTCAATGCGCGGTAAAACCATCGGGGCCACCCCTTCGCGCACCCAGCGATACAAGGCATCCAATGCGCTATGGAACACCAGATGATACGGAAAATCGTTCGGATGGTTCTCCACGCCGGGATATTGGAAGGAAATGCCGCACTTTTCTAAATCCGCATCATCCCGGCAGCACTCCAGAAGAGACTCTTTGGAATCATGCGTCGCACCTGCAATATCATAAACGCGATATTTGAAATCCGGATGATCGCTGTTGCGCCCGCGCAGCGCGTGGTTACCCCAAAGCTGATTCTCGCTTTCGGTATGCACATCGACAAACGGCTCCGTGATCTTTTCCAGCTTTTCTGTGAGCGCTTCGCCCGTGGGACCATAGGATTGGTTCAGATCCGGCATCAGGCTTACCGCACTGCCGCAGGAGAAATATCCGTCAAAATAGCTGTTTTCCTTTTCCTTGCTGTAGGCAAAGGTTTTCAAAAACCGGTTCATGTATCCGCCCGACTGCGACCAGCCCGCGAGATACTGATAGTATTTCCCATATCCTTTCAGCAGTTCATTATCCGGCGTTCTCAGATAATCCGCCAGATCCATCAGCATGTCCCAAAACAAGCCGTCCTCCGTATCGGCAGAAGATGCGCCTGCCAAATTTCCCAAGAACTTGACTTCCGCTCCATCCGGGTTCTGATCGGCAAAGTCCCAGGTGAGTTCTCCGTAACGTTCGCTGTTGAACTGTTTTAACGCCTTGAGCACATTGGGCTTGCTGGTGATGCCAATATAGATATCCCGATGATCCATCATGTAGTCCTGCGTTAAATACCACACACGGTCCACCTCAAAATTGCTGGTGGAATTGAGGATCTCCACCACAACGTTGCCGCTGAAGTCCGCCGGATCAGCAGGCCGCCGGACTATCATGCGGTTCACATAAGGAATGTCTGCATATTTGACCGCAGCTTCCCCAGCTTCCCAGTGATAGACATTGGCCGTACCATAGAGGAAATACTCTTTTTCCTCATAGCCTTTTTCACGAAATTGGGGGTTCTTTGTGGCTGCTTCTAAAATATATGAATGTTCCGAAACAGGGATCTCTTTGATTTTATGAATCATAACTTTTCCTCCCAATCAAAAATATTCGCTCGAATGACATGCCTATCGCAGCAACAGCTCTACCGCCCGGTTCCAGTCATGCAGTTTCTGCTGTCTTTCTTCCTCCGGCATTTTCGGCGTATAACGAACCTTTGCTCTCTGTGCAAACAGTTTTTCCTTCTCATATAAGCCCACGCTGATACCGGCCAAATAGGCCGCTCCCAGCGCTGACAGCTCCTCCACATCCGAGATCGCTACCGTCAACCCGGATATATCGCTCTGCATCTGCATCAAATATCCGTTTTGTGTGGGACCGCCATCCGCGCCCAACTCTTCGATTTGAAACCCGCTGTCTTTGCTTATGTGTGATAAAGAAGCAATAGAAGTGCAAAAAATTTTGCCGTTCCTATCCGACACTTGGCCATTGTG
>NZ_CALWJK010000016.1 GCF_944380975.1 uncultured Agathobaculum sp.
CGTCTCGCCCTTTTCCTCCTGCACGGCCTCTTCCAGCAGCTTGAGGTACAGGTCATAGCCGACGCTCATCATATGGCCGGACTGCTCCGGGCCGAGCACGTTGCCCGCGCCGCGAATCTCCAAATCACGCATCGCAATCTTAAAACCTGAACCGAATGCCGCAAATTCTCGAATCGCCGACAACCGCTTCTGCGCGATCTCGGAAAGCGCCTTGCCGTGTCGATAGCACAGATAGGCATAGGCATGGCGGCTCGACCGGCCAACGCGCCCGCGAATCTGATGCAGCTGGGCAAGGCCCATGTTGTCCGCGTTCTCGATGATAAGCGTATTGGCGTTCGGGATGTCGATGCCGGTCTCAATGATGGTCGTGCAGACCAGAATATCCGTCTCACCGTCCGCCATGGCGTTCATCGCGGCGGCAATCTCCTTTTGCGTCATTTTGCCGTGTACGATGCCGATACGCGCGTCCGGCAGACGCTGCTGCAACTGATTCGCGCACCGCGCAATCGACTCGACGCGGTTGTGCAGATAATATACCTGTCCGCCGCGCGCAAGTTCCCGCCGAATCGCGTCGAGCAGCACGCCGTCGTTCTGCTCCAAAACGAAGGTCTGCACCGGATGACGGTCGAGCGGCGGCTCTTCGATCGAGGACATGTCCCGAATGCCGGACAGCGCCATATTGAGCGTGCGCGGAATGGGGGTTGCGGACAGCGTCAGCACGTCCACCGTCTTGGAAAGCTCCTTGAGCGTCTCCTTGTGGGACACGCCGAAGCGCTGCTCCTCGTCCACGACGAGCAGCCCCAAATCCTTGAACTTGATCTTCTTGTTGAACAGCTTGTGCGTGCCGATCACGATATCGACCGAGCCGGCTTCCAGCTTTTTGAGCAGATGGGTCTGTTCTGAGCCGGTTTTATAGCGCGTGAGCAGTTCGATTGTGACGGGATGTCCCTGAAACCGCTGCAAGGCGGTCAGATAGTGCTGACGCGCGAGCACAGTGGTCGGCACAAGAATGGCAGCTTGCTTACCTGCCAGCACACACTTCATCACTGCGCGCAGCGCAACCTCGGTCTTACCGAAGCCCACGTCACCGCACAGCAGACGATCCATCGGGCGGTCGGATTCCATATCCATCTTGATCTCCGCGATACAGCGCAGCTGATCGTCGGTTTCCTCATAGGGGAAGGCCTCTTCGAACTCGCGCTGCCATGCATCGTCCTGCGGGAAGGCAAAGCCCTTCACCTTCGCCCGCTCAGCATACAGCTTGATGAGCCCCTCTGCCAGTTCCTTTGCCGCTGCCTTCGCGCGCGCCTTGGAGCGCGTCCAGTCCGCGCCACCTAGCTTGTTGAGCCGCACGCGCTCCGGTTCGCCGCCGCCGATGTATTTGCTGATCAGGTCGAGCGAGGTCGCCGGGACATACAGAAAATCCGTTCCAGCAAAGGCGATTTTGATAAAATCGCGCTCCGCACCGTCCACGGTCATGCGCTCCATGCCG
The DNA here is from genome assembly GCF_944380975.1 of uncultured Agathobaculum sp. Lineage (GTDB taxonomy): Bacteria > Bacillota > Clostridia > Oscillospirales > Butyricicoccaceae > Agathobaculum. The sequence goes on from NZ_CALWJK010000016.1 coordinate 1,493, forward strand.
ACAAAGCGGCCAATGCCGTGATGCTCATGCACGACCAGATCTCCCGGCGTTAAGTCGGTAAACGACTTGACGCGGTCGCGGTTGGACTTTTTGACCTGCGTCTTTTTGCGCCGCGCGAGCACCTGCCCTTCCGTGATAACGACCAATCCGAGGTCGGGGTACTCAAAGCCCGCGGACAGCGTGCCCTCCATCACGCACACCTGCCCGCCCTTGGGCAGCAGGTCGCTGACGGTCGCGGTCAGCCCCGCCTCGGTCAGCGCGTCGCACATATTGCGGCAGCGTAGCGCACTGCCGCACAGCACGGCCACCGCGCGCCCTTGCTGCGTATAGCCGCGGATATCCGCTGCCGCCATATCTAGATTGCCGCCATAGGCGTTCATCTGATTGGCTACAAAGTTCTCCAAATGCTGCGGCGCCAGTTCCGGAACGTTGTTCAAAAAACTGTCCATCCGCAGGATAGTACGCGGCGTGCGGGCAAGCGCGGCAAAATCGAGCGCATAGCCGTCCAATCCGGGCGCAAGCTCACCGCGCTCAAGCAGCGCGGTCACATCATCCCCGATGCGCGCGATGAAGTCACGCACCGCATCGCGCAGGCGCGGCGTGTCCTCAATCAGCAAAATCGCGTTCTCCGGCAGATAATCGAGCGCGGTTGCCAGTTCCGGATAGACCAGCGGCAGATATTTGTCCGCCGCGGGCAGCGCGCCCGTCTCTTCCAACCGCTCCGCGTCGCGCTCGATGTGCGCGGCAAGATCGGCATGCTTCTTTTTGCGCGTGGACAGCAGGCCACGCACAGCTTTCGCTAACCCCTTTGCGCCGCCCGGCGCAAGGTGTGGCAGTGTTTCCATGCATGGCAGGCAGCGCAGTGTCTCGGCGGTTTCCAGCCTCCGCTGACTGCCGACGTCAAAGGTCGCAATCGAGTCGATCTCATCATCCCAAAACTCGACGCGATAGGGGTTTGCCGACTGCGGCGGGAACACGTCCAGAATGCCGCCGCGCACCGAGAACTGCCCCACGCCCTCGACCTGTACACAGCGCTCATAGCCCGCACGGGTCAGCTGCTGGGTCAGCATCTCGAGCGGCACAGTCTGTCCGGTGGAAAGGGTCACCACCGCGCTTTGCAGCGCGTCGGGCGGCAGCGTGCGCTGCACCGCCGCCTGTACGGACAGCACCGCGAAGGAAGCCTGCGGCAGTACATCCAGCACGGCAAGGCGCTTTTGCTCGTAGCCGCGCGACACCCCGACCACGTCCGCCATGACCAGTTCGCGCGCAGGCAAAGTCAGCACCTCGCGTTCTGCAAAGGCTTGCAAGTCGCGCGAAAAACGCGCAGCGGCCGCGTCATCGTCGGTCAGCACGCACACCGGGCGGCCGGTGTCCAGCCCGAGCGCCGCCGCAAGGTGCGCCTTATGGATCGCTGATAAGCCGACCGCGAGCAGCGGCGTTTTGCCCTGCTGTACGGCTTCTTTCAACGATTTGTATTCATTTAGAAAAGTTATACTTTTAGTTAATTCTGTCATGCCGGGCTGTCACCCTCCTTTGGAGACGCCAAAAGGGCAGATTTTACAATCTGCCCTCAGTGTATGCGTGTGTTCAGAACTTAATGCGCGTGCTCATCATGCTCGTGGTGGCAAGCGGCACAGTCCATGCTGCATCCAAGGATCTCTGCCGGATCCTTACCCATGCGCTTATAGTAATCCGCGATGGCCGAGCGCAGCGCCTCCTCCGCGAGCACCGAGCAGTGCATCTTGACCGGCGGCAGGCCGTCCAGTGCCTCGGCAACCGCCTTGTTGGTCAGCTTGAGCGCCTCTTCCAGCGTCTTGCCCTTGACCATCTCGGTCGCCATCGAGCTGGTTGCAATCGCCGCGCCGCAGCCGAAGGTCTTGAACTTGACATCCTCAATCACGCCGTCATCCGACACCTTGAGGTAAATCTTCATAATGTCGCCGCACTTGGCGTTGCCAACCTCGCCAACGCCGTTGGCATCCTCAATCTCGCCCACATTGCGGGGATGGGTGAAGTGGTCGAGTACCTTTTCGCTGTATTGCATAGAAAAAATCTCCTTTTTCTGTTGAATCTATCTTAGTGATGCTCGTGCAGCTCGCTTGCTGCGGTCAGATTGGGCTTACCGTTCTCCCATACCGGGCTCATCGAACGCAGCGTGGACACCACCTGTGCGACCGTTTCGATCAGGTAATCCACATCTTCCTCGGTGTTCTGCTCGCCCAGCGTCAAGCGCAGAGAACCATGCGCAATCTCATGCGGCAGACCGATTGCCATGAGCACGTGGGACGGGTCGAGCGAGCCGGTCGAGCACGCCGAGCCGGTCGAGCCGCAGATGCCCATATTGTCCAGCATCAGAATCAGGCCCTCGCCCTCAATCGCCTCGAACACGAACGACGCCGTGCCCGGCAGACGGTTTTCCGGGTCGCCGGTAAAGTGCGTGTAGGGCACCTTGTCCATCACGCCCTTAACCAGCTTGTCCGTCAGGCGCTTCACATAGCCCATTTTCTCGTCCAGACCCTCGACCGCTTCTTTCATCGCAGCCGCAAGGCCGATGCAGCCTGCGGTGTTCTCGGTACCCGAGCATAGGCCGCGCTCCTGTCCGCCGCCGTAAACCAGCGGCTCGAGCGCAATGCCCTTTTTCAGATACAGCACACCCACGCCGCGCGGGCCGCGGAACTTGTGCGCAGAAAGCGAAAGCATGTCGATGCCCATTTCCTGCACGTCGATGTGCATATGGCCGACCGCCTGCACCGCGTCCGTGTGGAACTTCGCGCCGACCGAATGGGCAAGCGCCGCGATTTCCTTCAGCGGCTGGATGGTGCCGATCTCGTTGTTTGCCGCCATGATGGAAACGAGCGCGGTATCCTCCGAAAGTTCGTTCTTCAGCTGCTCCAGATCAACGCGGCCATACTTGTCCACATCCAGATAGGTGACGCGGAAGCCCTCTTTTTCCAGCGCTTCGCAGGTGTAAAGCACTGCGTGATGCTCGATCTTAGAGGTAATCAAATGCTTGCGGCCCTTCGCCGTCGGGCCATGCATAAAGCCGCGGATAGCAAGGTTGTCCGCCTGCGAACCGCCGCCGGTGAAGATAATCTCACCCGGGGCGTAATCGTTCGCTTCGTTGACCGGCATCGCGGCGTTCAGGCACTTGCCAACCGTTGTGCGCGCTTCGTTGAGCGCCATTTTGGCCTCGCGGCCGATGCGGTACAGCGAGGACGGGTTGCCGTAAAACTCGGTCAGCCACGGCTTCATCGCATCAAATGCGGTTTCGGACAGCGGGGTCGTTGCCGCATTGTCCGCATAAACAAATCTTTTCATCTTATATCAAGCCTTTCTCTCCAAAAAGGGGATACACAAATCACGGATACACCACTAAAACGATAGGTTCTCCGGGTACTACTAATATACACCTGAAACGCGCATTTTAGCAAGCGAAAAACTGACGAAACGCGCGCACGGAATCTTGTCATTTTGCATCATTTTGTGCATTTTGCGTAGTTTTAACCACGATGCCGCGTATCAATTCGCTTTTTCAGGCGCTGCAACACAGCGTCATACCGTTCTGACCGTGCCGTTGGGTTGCCCCGCAGCATGCTCTTGCGGATGCGGCCGAGGTTTGCCGCCTGCTCATCAAAGCGGTTTTGCAGCTCATCCAGTCGCGCCAAAATCTGCTCTTTCGCTTCAGTAAGCTGCTCGCGCGCATCGCCCATGCGTTCGGAGAACTGCTCGCGGGCGTCGTCCATCTTCTCCGACCATTCGCCGCGCGCTTCATCCACGCGGTAGGACAGACGTGTCAGCTGCACAAGGGCTGTCTCAGAAAGCTGCTGCCGCAGCTCCGCGCCCTGCTCGCGCAGCTTGTCCAGTTCTTCGAGCATCCGGGCCAGATCGAGTGCCGTGCGCACGGATACCACAACGTCGCTTGCAAACGCGGCCGAAAGCAGGATATCCACCACGATCAGCACCCCGAACGGCAGCACCACCACAATGGTCTCCACCGGCGGGTGGATCACTCGCGCGAGGATCAATCCCAGAAATCCCCAGCACAACGAGGATTGCAGGCAGATGCGCCCCTGAAACTGAAACCGGTGGGTGGAGTAATCCCAGTATTTCACCTTAAATAATTTTTCCATTATCACGCCGACGACATATTCAAACGCCGTCGCCGCAAACATACTCGCAAAAAACAGTTCGATCGGCCGATTGTATAACGGCAGTGAAACATGCAGCAGAATGGTCGCCCCGAAGCCATAGATCGGCAGCATCGGTCCGCGCAGAAAACCGCGGTTGACAAACCGCCGTTGCTGCAAGGATACGACGGTGGATTCAAAACACCAACCCAGAAAGCAGTACAGATAAAAAATCAGCAGCCATTGGGGGGCGGAATAGTCATAAAGCAAAGGGTCAGTCCCTCTTTCCAAATAATGCAAAATCTTCCTTGATACCTGTTTTATTATTCTATCTAATTTTTTGACTTTTTGCAAGGGTACAGGTATAATAGAGTTAACTCACTCCAAAACGAAGGGCAGGATGTCGCCGCTATGCTGAATTTCACCATCCATACAACAACCGAGATCGTCTTTGGCCGTGGTATCGAAGAGCAGATCGGCCCGAAACTGAAGGAAATCGGCGCGCACCGCGTGCTGGTGCATTTCGGCGGGTCGAGCGCGCGCTCATCCGGCCTGCTGGACCGCGTGGAGAAAAGCTTGTTTGAAGCCGGATTGTCGTTTATTGAATTCGGCGGCGTCGAGCCAAACCCCAAGGTGTCCATGGTGCGTAAGGGCATTACGCTGTGCCAGCGCGAGGGGATCGACTTCATTCTCGCCGTTGGCGGCGGCTCGGTCATCGACTCAGCCAAGGGCATTGGTATGGGCGTTGCCACGGGGCGCGACCCGTGGGAATTCGCCTCTACCGGCACCGCACCAGATAAGACCCTGCCCATCGCCACGGTACTGACGCTGGCTGCCTCCGGCTCGGAAAGCAGCAACTCCTGCGTGCTGACCAACGAGGAAACCAAGGAGAAGCGCGGCATCACCAGCCAGACCAACCGCCCGCGCATCAGCTTCCTCAATCCGGAAAACACATTTTCTGTCTCCAAATTCCAGACCGGCTGCGGCATCGTGGATATCATGATGCACACGCTGGAGCGCTACCTCACTCCCGCGGGCGGTGAAAGCGACATCACCGACCGCATCGCCGAGGGCTTGCTGATCGCCACACGGGATGCTGGCCGCCGTGCCATTGCCGAGCCGAATGATTATGAGGCGCGCGCTACGCTCATGTGGGCGGGCAGCGTTTCACATAATGATTACACCGGCTGCGGACGCGGCCGTCTGTTCCCGGTGCACAAGCTTGAGCATGAGCTGAGCGCCTTCCGCGACGAGATCGCGCATGGCGCGGGACTGTCCGTGCTGTTCCCGGCGTGGGCGATGTACGAAATGAAGAACGACATCCCGCGTTTTGCCCAGCTGGCAAACCGCGTATTCGGCGTCGAGATGGACTTCGCCTGCCCCGAGCGCACCGCGCGCGAGGGTATTCTGACCATGAAGCGCTTTTTCGAAGAGATCGGCATGCCGGTGCACCTGTCGCAGCTCGGCATCAAGCCCGCGGACTATGAAACGCTCGCGGAGAACACGATGCGCACAGTAAAAGGCCCGGTCAAGAGCTATACGCCGCTCGACAAGGACGCCATCCTTGCCATTTACCGCTTGGCCGAATAATCCCCCCTGCCGTCTGCGGCGGATGCTTTCCTCCGTCCGCCGCAGACCGGCCAAGCGATTTTACGAAATTTTCCGTTTTTTCTTTGAATTTTCTCTTGACAACTTTTCGCTTTACGCGCTATAATGTTTAGGCTAACTGCGATACAAACTTGCAGTTTTCATACCAGCTTTTTTCACATTCCTCAATAGCTCAGTTGGTAGAGCATGCGGCTGTTAACCGCAGGGTCGTTGGTTCGAGTCCAACTTGAGGAGCCATACAGGGGTATAGCTCAGCTGGTAGAGCATCGGTCTCCAAAACCGAGTGCCGTGGGTTCGATCCCTACTGCCCCTGCCATTTTGCTGCTGTAGCTCAGTAGGTAGAGTGCATCCTTGGTAAGGATGAGGTCACCGGTTCAAATCCGGTCAGCAGCTCCAAAAAAACGAACCGTTTCAAACGGTTCGTTTTTTTATGTATTGGAAAATCCCCCGCAAAGGAGCGTGCCCGCGTTGAAAATCCGAAACTCTCTGATCCTTCTGCTTACCGCCACCATCTGGGGTGTGGCGTTCGTGGCGCAGACCGTCGGCATGGACTATATCGGCCCGTTCACCTTCCTGTTCGCGCGCAGCGTGATCGGCGGCATCGTGCTGCTGCCCGTAGTGGCAGTGCTGCACAAAAACGGCCCAAGCCATGCACACGAAACCGCGGAGGAAAAGCGGCGCGCACGCAAAACCTTATTCATTGGCGGCGTCTGCTGCGGTGCGGTCATGTGTTTTGCGAGTATTTTGCAGCAGATCGGCCTGCTGTATACCACCGTCGGCAAATCCGGTTTTCTGACCGCCTGCTATATCCTGATCGTGCCGTTGCTTGGCCTGCTGCTCGGTCGGAAATGCGGCAAGCTTGTGTGGTGCGGCGTGGCGCTGGCCATTGTCGGCCTGTACTTCCTATGCCTGACCGATGGGCTGAGCATCAACTTCGGCGATTTACTTACCCTGCTCTGTGCGATCCTATTCTCGGTACATATTCTGGTGATCGACCATTTCTCCCCTTTGACCGACAGCGTCAAAATGTCCTGCATCCAGTTTTTTGTCTGCGCCGCGATCGCGGGCGTAGGCATGCTGATTTTTGAAGACCCCAGTCTGAGCGCACTGCTGGCTGCATGGAAGCCGGTGCTGTACGCGGGCGCACTCTCCTCCGGCGCAGCCTATACGCTGCAAATCATCGGCCAAAAGGGCATGAACCCGACCGTTGCATCGCTCATTATGAGTCTGGAGTCGGTGATTTCCGCGCTTGCCGGCTGGGTCATCCTGCGCCAAACACTGTCCGGTCGGGAACTGCTGGGCTGTGTGCTGGTGTTTGCCGCGATCATTCTGGCACAGTTGCCGGATAAAACCAATCAAAAAGCCGTCAATTGACGGCTTTTTCTTTTGTGCATCTTTTTTCGCATGCCATATTGACAAACCGCCTGCCATGTCATAATATGAATACATGAACATATGAGCAATTATTCATATATAAATCAGGAGGCGTTCCTATGGCATTCGACGAATCCTGCGCATCGGCATCCACTCCCGAAAGCGCTTCTTATCCCCACACGCACGCAGATAAGGACACAAATCGCGCAGAGCATCTCCACTCTTCATCTTGTAGCTGCGGTCACGAACACCATCATCACCACGACGAAGCTTGCGACTGCGGCCACGAGCACCATCATCACCACGACGAGACTTGCGACTGTGGCCACGAGCACCATCATCACCACGACGAAGCTTGCGACTGTGGCCACGAGCACCATCATCACCACAACGAGGCTTGCGACTGCGGCCACGAGCACCATCATCACCACGACGAGGCTTGCGACTGCGGTCACGAGCACCACCACCACGAAGAGCATCATCCCGCAGCGCATCGCTCCCACAAACACGGTAAGCAGCGTGTTTACACACTGCAAAACCTCGGCTGTGCACACTGTGCAGCAGAAATGCAGTACCAAATCAGCCGCCTGGACGGCGTACATGACTGCACACTGGTATTTGAGACCCGTCAGCTGCGCGTGACCGGTGATGATCCGGACGCACTGCTGCCCCGCATCCGCGAAATCTGCACCTCGATCGAAAGCGCAACCAAGGTCATGGCACCCGAAGAGGACGAGGAGGAAAACGGCGGTCACACATTGGCCGAACTGCTCATCGGCGCGGGACTGTTCCTGCTTGGTGAGCTGGTGCTGTCCGGCGTGCCGCAAGTGGTCGCCATGCTTGCGGCGTACTTCCTGCTCGGCTGGCGCGTCCTGCTGACTGCTGTGCGCAACATCGGCAAGGGCCGCGTATTTGACGAAAACTTCCTCATGGCGCTGGCAACCATCGGCGCATGGGCGATCGGCGCGTCCGATGAGGCGGTCGGCGTAATGCTGTTCTACCGCATTGGCGAATATTTTGAGGACCGCGCGGTCGAACGTTCGCGCCGCCAGATTATGCAGGCGGTCGACCTCCGACCGGAAACGGTCAACCGTGTCCTGCCCGACGGCAGTACGCAGATCGTCCCCGCTGCCGATGCGCAAGTCGATGACATCGTACTCGTCCGTCCGGGCGACCGTGTCCCGCTTGACGGCGTGGTGGTCGAGGGCGTCAGCCGTCTGGACACTGCCGCCATCACCGGCGAACCGGTGCCGGTGCGTGTCGCACCCGGCGACCGCGCGCTCTCCGGCTGCGTCAACACGGACGGCGTGCTCAAGCTGCGCGTTACCCATGTTCTAGCCGAAAGCATGGTGCAGCGCATTCTGGACAGCGTGGAGAATGCTGCCGCGCGCAAGCCAAAAATCGACCGTTTCATCACGCGTTTTTCGCGTGTTTATACGCCCGCTGTTGTCGGTATTGCGGTACTGACCGCCCTTGTCCCCGGCATCATCACCGGCAACTGGGGACACTGGGTATATACCGCACTGACCTTCCTTGTCATTTCCTGTCCGTGCGCCCTTGTGCTGAGCGTGCCGCTGACCTACTTTGCCGGCATCGGCGCAGGCTCCAAACGCGGCATCCTGTTCAAGGGCGGCGTGTCTCTCGAAGCGCTCAGCGAGGTGAAAACCATTGTGATGGATAAAACCGGCACGATCACTCGCGGCAACTTCGCCGTGCAGCAGGTGGTACCTGCTGCGGACGCAAACATGGAAGCCGTCGAACTGCTTCGTCTCGCGGCAGCCTGCGAATCTGCATCTACCCATCCGATTGCAAAATCCATCCTCGCCGCCTGCCAGACCGATTATCCGGCCGCGGACAGCATCCGCGAACAGGCGGGCGAAGGTGTGGAAGCCGTTATCGGCGGCAAAACCGTGCTGTGCGGCAACCGCAAGCTGCTCGAGCGGCACGGCATCAACCTTACAGGCTTCACCGGCACGCCCGGCAGTACCGAGGTGCTGCTTGCGCAGAACGGACAGCCGCTCGGTCACATTGTAATTGCGGACACCGTCAAGGCAGACGCAAAGCAGGCTATGGATCGCATGCAGGCACAGGGCCTGACCACCGCCATGCTGACCGGCGACGCACAGGAAACCGCCGACGCGGTCGCGCACGAACTCGGCATCCATGAGGTGCGCGCACGGCTGCTTCCCGAAGATAAGCTGACCGCGCTGACCGAACTGCGCGAAAAGCACGGCGCGGTGATGTTCGTCGGTGACGGCATCAACGACGCCCCCGTGCTTGCAGGCGCGGACGTAGGCGCGGCAATGGGCAGCGGCGCGGACGCGGCAATCGAAGCCGCAGACGTGGTGTTCATGAACGCCGACCTGTCCTCCATCCCGGCCTCCGTGCAGATTGCGCGCGATGCACGCCGTATCTCGCGGCAAAACATCGTGTTTGCGCTTGGCGTTAAGCTGCTTGTCATGGTGCTGGGCCTTGCCGGTATTGCATCCATGTGGCTGGCGGTGTTTGCCGACTCCGGCGTCGCCATGCTGTGCGTGCTCAACTCCATCCGCATGCTGCATCTCAAAGCCGAATAACATAAAACAAGCGGAAAACCCAATGGGTTTTCCGCTTGTTTCGCTTACAGCCGATCCAAAAAGTTGTGATGTCCATTTTCATCCCGCCAGCCGAGCAGCTTTGCAGTGTCGACATTCTTCACTGCGTTTAAAATATTCGCCTCGATCTGCGGATTTTCCGCCGCCAGCGACGCAATCAGCGCCTTGACTGCCGCGCGTTTGGTGTCGCTCTCCAACTTTTTCGCCGGGCAGTCACAGGAGGCAAAGTCCAGCCCGCAAAAGTCCGCCCATGCCTGCACATTGCGTTCGCGCGTTAAATACAGCGGACGAATTAGTTCCATTCCCGTATAGTTTTTAGCGGCAAGGCGCGGCAGCATAGCCTGCACCTGCCCGCCGTAGATCAGCCCCATCAGCACAGTTTCCACCGCGTCGTCATAATGATGACCGAGCGCAATCTTGTTGCAGCCGCGCTTTTGCGCCTCGGTATACAAATAACCGCGCCGCATTTTCGCGCACAAAAAGCACGGATGCTCCGCCGCGTGGTTACCTGCCACGCGCAGCACATTGGTTTCAAACACCTCAAGCGGCAGACCGAGGCGCGCGGCGTTCGCCTCCAGCCGCGCGCGACCCTCCGGCGCATAGCCCGGATCCATCGCCAGAAAACAGAGGGAGAAATCCACCGTGCGCTGCAGATCCTGCATCAAAAGCGCCAGCAGCATGGAATCCTTGCCGCCCGAAATACAAACCGCGATCTTATCCCCCGGCTGCACCAGCCGATATTGCTTCATCGCGTCTACAAAAGGCTTGCGCAGCGTGCGCACAAATTCGCTTTGCAGCGTGCGCCGAATCTCCTGTCCGGTCATGCGCCACCCTTTTTGTGCTGGAAGTGGTAGGTCACGCGTGCAAGCAGACTGTCCGGCGCGAAATGCCGCGCAACCGTCATCGCTTTCATCGCCGCGCCCGGCACGACTACGCCCTTGCCCGCAAACAGGCCGTCCACCGCCGCACGTGCGACCCGCTGCGCAGTCAAGCCACCGAGCGAAAAGCGTACACCTGCCACCTGATTAAATTCGGTATCCACCGGCCCGGGGCACAGCGCGCATACCTGCACATTGCTGCCCGCGCGCCGCAGCTCCTCGCGGATGGCCTGTGTCAGCCGCAGCACATAGTTTTTGGTCGCATAATAGGTTGCCATGAGCGGCCCGGGCAGAAAGCCCGCACTGGACGCAACATTGAGCACATAGCCTCGCCCACGCTTCTGGAAATCCTGCACGGCCAGCTTGGTCAGAATATGCACCGCACGGATATTCGTATCGATCATACGCAGCTCTTCATCCAGATCGGTTTCGGTAAAGGGTCCAAACAAGCCAAAGCCTGCATTGTTGACCACGACCTCCAGATCATCCCCACGCGCCGCTTCATACAGCAGGCGGCATTCCTTTTCATCCGACACGTCTGCCGCAATGATGTGGCACATTGTCGGCAGTTCTGCCGCAAGGGTACGCAGGCGGTCCTCCCGCCGTGCGCACAAAATCAGCTCATAGCCGCGTTCGGACAGCAGGCGCGCAATCTCCCGCCCAATGCCGGAGGACGCGCCGGTAATCAACGCTTTCATCTTACCGCTCCCCTTTCCGGAGGTTTTTTCTTATTCTTAGTGTACCATGCAGCCCGCGCGCCGTCAAACCGGACCTTACGCCATTTTTCCTTTTAATCCGCCTTTGATGATGGTATACTGAATAAGAAGGAGGGCTTTTTATGGAACAAACTGAGCTGGAAGGCAAGCTGCTTGGCCTACTGACGCAGCCCATGCGCATGGATGAATTGCGCCGCGCCCTGCCCGAGACCGGAAAAAACGAGCTGAAGGACGTGCTCGACCGCCTGATTACAAACGGTCAGGTGATGAAAAACAAGAAGAACCGTTTTGCCGTGTCCGCACATTACGGCTGCGTGGCCGGCACCTATCTCGCAACAGAACGCGCGTTTGCCTTTGTCGCACCCGACGCGCCCGAGGACGGCGCAAAGCCGGATGATCTGTTCATCCCGCCCGGCGCAAATGGCGGCGCATGGCATGGTGACCGCGTGCTGGTCAAACTATCCGAGCGCAAAAATAATCGCGGACGGCGCGAAGGCGCGGTCATCCGCGTGCTGCGCCGCGCCGACCGCGAACTGACCGGTGCACTGGTGCAGCGCGGCAATGCGTATTTCGTGCAGCCGACCTCGAAAAAATACCCTGAAATCGCGATCGACCGTCATCATCTGGGCGACGCCCAACCCGGTGACCGCGTCGCGGTATCCGTCTCGCATTACGGCGACGAAAAATTCCTGCCGCAGGGCGTGATCGAAGCCGATCTGGGCGAGGACGGAACGATGGAAGCCGCCATCGCAGGCATCCTGCATGAAAACGGCGTATACGACGTATTCCCCGACGAAGTGCTGCAAGCAGCGGACGCGATCGGGCAGGAAGTCGATCCAGCGGCGCTTGCAGGCCGTCTCGATCTGCGCGACAAGCTGATTTTCACCATCGACGGCGACGACGCAAAAGACTTTGACGACGCGGTTTCGCTCGAAGTGCTGGAAAACGGGCATTACCTGCTCGGCGTGCACATTGCCGATGTGTCGCATTATGTCACGCCCGGTGCACCGCTCGATATGGAAGCGTTCCGCCGCGGCACATCGGTTTATTACCCAGGCCATGTTGTGCCCATGCTGCCGTTTGCGCTCAGCCACGGCATCTGTTCGCTGAACCCCGGCGTCGATCGGCTGACCTTTTCCGCGCTGATGGAGGTCGATAAGGACGGACGACGCTACAAGGCGCGCTTTGCCAAATCGGTCATCCGGTCGGGCGCGCGCATGACTTATCATAAGGTAAACAAAATCCTCGCGGGCGATAAAGCGCTGCGGGAAGAATACAGTTTTCTCGTCGATACCGCCGAGCGCATGAACGACCTTGCGCATGCGCTGTACAAGCGGCGCATTGAGCGCGGCGCGCTTGAGCTTGATATCCCCGAAGCGCAAATCATCGTAGACGAAAACGGCAATCCGACCGATATCCAATACCGCGACCGCGGCGAAAGCGAAAAGCTGATCGAAGAATTCATGCTGGCAGCCAACGAAGCGGTGGCGGAATATATGTGCAAGAGAGAACTGCCGACCGTATACCGCGTGCACGAAAACCCCGACCCGGACAAACTGCGCGTGTTCGCGGCGTTTGCACGGCCGTTCGGCTACCGCATTGATCCCTCCAAGCCGGAGGACACCTTCCAGTTCCAGACTGTGCTGCGCGGCGCAAAAAACGACCCCAAGCAACGCATCCTGCCGACGCTGCTGCTGCGCAGCCTTGCCCGCGCACGCTACGCGGATGAGTGCATCGGGCATTACGGCCTGAAAGCCAAATTTTATCTGCACTTCACCTCTCCTATCCGCCGCTATCCCGATCTGGTGGCGCACCGCATGCTGCAAAAGGCGCTGACCGGCGAAGAATTCACGACCGCCGACCATACCCTGTGCGAAGAAGCTGCGTCCCAATCCTCCACCCGCGAACAGGCGGCGGATGAATGCGAGCGCGACATCGACAAGCTGTATATCGCAGCCTATATGAAGCGCTTCATCGGTGAGGAATTTGACGCAGAAGTGTCTGGCGTGCAGTCGTTCGGCATCTTTGTCGCGCTCGAAAACGGCTGCGAGGGTCTGATCCGCGTCGAACTGCTTGCAGGCGACTTCTATCAATATGATGAGCAGCGCATGACCATGACCGGCCGCCGCACCGGCAAGCGTTTCAAGATCGGCACGCCCATTCGCGTCAAGCTGCTTGCTGCAAGCGAGGTCACCGGTCAGATCGACTTTGCACCCGCCGACGGCGCGCTGCCTGTGTCCGACCCGACCGAGGACGCGCCGCCTCCCGCGTTTGCGCCCGCACCGGGCAACCGTGCGCAGCGCCGCCGACAGGGTCGCAGCAAAGGACGCGGCCGCAAAGGCAAGCCGCCCACGCGCAAACGGCGGTAAATCATCCCAAGCAGAAAGGTTATGAGGAACTATGCCAGGACTTGTTCTGGAGGGCGGTACGTTCCGCCCAGTATTTTCGTGCGGCGTGATGGACGCGCTGCTCGATAACGATATCATGTTTGATTACGTCATCGGTGTTTCCGCCGGTATCACCTATGCGGTGTCCTACCTGTCCCGCCAGCGCGGGCGTAATCTGGAGGTACTGCGGCAGTACCGCAACGACAAGCGCTATTTCGGTGCGCGCAATCTCCGGCGAGACCATTCGATTTTCGGAGTGGAGTTTGTATTCTCCACCATCCCGAACGAGCTGATCCCGTTCGACTGGGACACCTATCACCGTTATGCGGGCCGCATCCGCGTCGGCGTGACCAACGCGCGCACGGGCGAAGCGGAATATCTGGACGGCATGCAGCTTGACCGCGCCAGCACTATGCTGCGCGCGACCTGCGCCATCCCGATCTATTTCCCGCCCGTGACCATTGGGGGCGAAACCTACTATGACGGCGGTCTGGCCGACCCGATCCCGATTGTGCAGAGCCTGCACGATGGCAACGAAAAAAACCTGATTGTGCTCACCCAGCCACTTGACTACCGCAAAGAGATGACGCACGGCAGCAAACTGGCCGCGCGCGCCCTGCGGCGCAAGTATCCCGCGCTGGCCAAAACCATGCTGACCCGTCCCAAGCGATACAACGAAACCGTGTGCTTCTGCCATCAGCTTGCGGAAAAGCAGTCGCAGAACACGGTGCTGCTTCAGCCCACCGCCCATTTGGAGAGCTTTGAAAAAGATGTGAAAAAGCTGGAATGGGGCTACGAAATGGGGCATAATATGGCGTGCGCGCGTATGGACGAGATCCGACGCCTATTTTCCTGACGAAAAGCGTGCTTGATGCACGCTTTTCAGATACATTCCATCGGCTGTCTGCCGAAATAATACAAAGGGGATAAAAGAGAAACATGCAAACCAATCGAATTATCCAGGTCGAGGAGAAGGTGCCGCCGCGCCTGCTCGTGCCGCTGTCCATCCAGCACATGTTCGCCATGTTTGGCGCGTCCGTGCTGGTGCCGTTCATGTTCGGCATCAACCCGGCCATCGTGCTGTTTATGAACGGCGTCGGCACGCTGCTGTTCATCTTCATCACCAAGGGTAAGGCGCCTGCCTACCTCGGCTCGTCGTTCGCCTTCATCGCGCCGGCAACCATCGTCATTCAGAACTGGGGCTATCAATACGCACTGGGCGGCTTTGTGGTCGTCGGTCTGTGCGGCTGTATCCTTGCTGCGATCATTTACAAGTGCGGCACCAAATGGATCGATATTGTGCTCCCGCCTGCGGCGATGGGCCCGGTTGTAGCGCTCATTGGTCTGGAACTTGCCGGTTCCGCTGCGTCCACGGGCAAAATCGTCGGAGACGGCGTGACGACTGCGACCGTTGTCACCTTCTGTGTGACGCTCGGCGTTGCGGTGCTGGGCAGCGTGCTGTTCCGCAAGTTTTTGTCGGTCATTCCGATCCTGATTGCCATTATCTGCGGCTATGTGGCAGGACTTATCACCGAGTATCTTTCGGGAGAGCACGTCATCTGGGATGGTATCGTTGCCGCTATGCAGCAGCCTTTGTTCCAGCTGCCGAACTTTCAGACGCCGAAGTTTGATCTGGAAGCCATTCTGATCATCCTGCCCGTTCTGCTGGTTATCGCCAATGAGCACATCGGCCATCAGCTGGTCACCAGCAAGGTCGTCGGCCGCGATCTTCTCAAGGACCCCGGCCTGCACCGTTCGCTGTTTGCGGACAACTTCTCGACCATGATCTCTGGCTTCATCGGCTCGGTGCCAACCACCACCTACGGCGAAAACATCGGCGTCATGGCGATCACCAAGGTTTACTCGGTTCGCGTCATCGGCGGCGCAGCCGTTCTGTCCATCATCTGCTCGTTTGTTGGCCCGCTGGCTGCCCTCATCCAGACCATCCCCGGCCCGGTCATTGGCGGCATCTCCTTCCTGCTGTACGGCATGATCGGCACCTCCGGCCTGCGCATCCTTGTGGATAATCAGGTCGATTACGGTAAAAACCGTAACATGGCGCTGACCTCTGTCATTTTCGTCACCGGTCTTTCGGGCGTAACGCTGTCGCTCGGCAACGTATCGCTCTCCGGTATGACGCTTGCCGCCATCGTCGGCATGCTAATGAGCCTGCTGTTCTATGTATTCGATAAGCTGAAGTGGTCCAACGACCTGACGGACTAAGGCAAACGCAAAGCTCCGCGCCTGCACGCAGACGCGGAACTTTTTTGACCAATCCAAACGGCATCAAAAAAGCACCTCTTCCATACGGAAGAGGCGCTTTGCGTTTTTAAGAGGATAACTTACTTGTTGTCAACCTCAGCCATGTGCTCGATGAGCATCAGCAGCTTGTTGGAGTAGCCCCACTCGTTGTCGTACCAAGAAACAACCTTCACGAAGGTGTCGGTCAGCTGGATGCCAGCCTTGGCGTCGAAGATGGAGGTGCGAGCATCGCCCAGGAAGTCAGAGGAAACAACGTCCTCGTCGGTGTAGCCCAGAACGCCCTGCAGGCCGCCCTCAGACAGCGGAGTCTCGGAAGCCTTCTTCATCGCAGCGCAGATCTCGTCGTAGGTTGCCGGCTTAGCGAGGTTGCAGGTCAGGTCAACAACGGAAACGTCCAGGGTCGGAACACGCATGGACATACCGGTCAGCTTGCCGTTCAGCTTCGGGTAAACCTTGCCTACTGCCTTAGCAGCGCCAGTGGAAGACGGGATGATGTTGCCGGAAGCCGCACGGCCGCCGCGCCAGTCCTTCTTGGACGGACCGTCAACGGTCTTCTGGGTACCGGTGGTGGAGTGAACGGTGGTCATCAGGCCTTCGGTGATGCCAAATGCCTCGTCCAGAACCTTAGCGATCGGAGCCAGGCAGTTGGTGGTGCAGGAAGCGTTGGAAACGAAGGTCATGTCCTTGGTGTAGGTGTCCTGGTTAACGCCCATAACGAACATCGGGGTGTCGTCCTTGGACGGAGCGGACATGATAACCTTCTTAGCGCCGCCGTCGATGTGCGCCTGTGCCTTCTCCTTGGTCAGGAACACGCCGGTGGACTCAACAACGTAATCAACGCCGTCAGCGCCCCACGGGATGTTCTTCGGATCCATCTCAGCGTGGAACAGAACCTTCTTGCCGTCCACAGTGATAGAATTGTCGTCATACTCGATGGTGCCGTCATAACGACCGTGCATGGTGTCATACTTGAGCATGTATGCCATGTAGTCCGGGGTCATGAACGGATCGTTTACCGCTACGAACTCAATGTTCGGGTTCTTCAGACCAGCGCGGAAAACCATGCGGCCGATACGGCCAAAGCCATTGATACCAACTTTGATAGCCATTTACAGTATCCTCCTAAAATGTTTTTAATGAGTCTCTGTCGATGGTTTTATTATACACTAAACGGGTCGTCTGCCGCAAGGTGTAATATTTGTGAAATTTTTGTCATTACAACTAGGCTTTTTGTACATTTTTCTTTGCAATGCCTTCCCGTCTGGTGGTATAATAAGCACATCCCACAAAATATAGTATTTCAGCCACCGCATAACCTTATACCCAGCAAAGAGAAACAAAAATATTTTGGAGGATAGAGATGGCGGATATTTTCTTTTCCCAGATTGACGAGAAAACCCTGCGTGAGCTGCTCGCCCGTACCGGCCTGCGCGATGCGGCGGTCGTCACTGTTTCTTCCACGCTCCATATCGAAAACGGCAATCAGGCTGCGGCGCGCCTGACCGGACTGCACCCGCTCGAGCGCATCGACCAGCTGCTCAGTGAACAGGCATCTGCCGCCCTGCGCGACTGCATCGCGTCTCACACACCCCATACGGTTTATGAAGAGCTCGACGGTTTGGAATACCGTCTGGAGATCCTACCACACCGTGACGGCGCACTGCTGGCCTTTGTGCGCGACGATCGCGCCTCCTATGATGGTACGCTTCGCGTGCTGCATGCCAAGGGCACACAATATCTGGGGGCTTTGCTGGCAGACGCCGCACAGGTGGACGATCCTGTGCTGGCTGCGCACCTGCGTCGCCAGTGCTTGCGGATGCACCGTCTGCTCCTGCACTCGGATTTTCTGCACGACCCGCCGTTGACAGAACAGCTGCAACTGCATTATTGCGATCTGGCTGAGCTGTGCCGCGACGCAGCAGAACAGGCTGCTGCCCATGGTTCCGTTCCCATTACAGTGCATGCGGAAGAAACCTGTATCGCGCTGGTGGAGCCGCAGCTCATCCGCACCGCACTATACAACCTGCTGACAAACGCCCTGCATGTCACCCCGACGGACGGTGACATCTGTCTGAGCCTGTATGATGACGGCGCATTTTTCACCACCACAGTTGCTGACCGTGGTCCCGGTCTGGATGCGGCACGTTTTGAAGCGTTGCTATCCGGATGGCAGATGCCTGCCCCACTCGACGAGTATCTTGCGCTTGCGCGACAAGGCACACCGCCCGGACTGGGTTTGCCGCTCATCCAACGCATCGCGCAGCTGCACGGCGGCAGTCTGCTGCTGTCCCCGCGTGAGGGCGGCGGCAGTCAGCTGCATTTCACCCTTGCGCATCTGCCTGAAGCGCTCGCCGATCACAACCTGCACGCCCCCATGATCTTGGAGGACGGCTACCCGCTGGAAGAGATCGAATTTTCTGTTTTGGGTTAAAAGAGCAAAAAGCAGCCGCTGTGCTGGGCACAGCGGCTGCTTTTTTGTCAGTCCTCTTGGGACACATCGTACGAAGTCCGTACCCGCTCCGCATGGGACACCTGCGCCTGCGCATCCGCAGCGCCGTCCGCATTGTCGTGCAGCAGGTCCTCCGCGGCCAGCGTCGTGGTCGTCACAGACAGCACGGCCGCGCCGGTCAGAAAGTACGAAAGCACCTGTTTGAATGTCATCTTCGGAACCTCCTGTCAGATGATCCTTCATGGTTCAGCTTATGATACCATAGCTTGGGCTCTTTGGCTGCAAAATGTAACAAAGACGTAATGAAGGGCGGCAAAAGCCGCCCTTTTTGTCACCAAATTGTTGCTTGCCCAGAGATCAGTCCTTGTAGAAAGCACCGAAGCCCTTATACGCCATATAGAGGTCCAGCTTTGCGATCACCTCAAACGGTGCATGCATGGAAAGCACAGGCACGCCTGCGTCCACCGTGTCGATGTTGCGGTTTGCCAGATACATGGCAACCGTGCCGCCGCCGCCCTGGTCAACCTTGCCAAGCTGGCCGGTCTGCCAGACCACGTCCGCCTTATCGAAAATGCAGCGGATGCGCGCCATCAGCTCCGCAGTTGCGTCCGACGTGCCAGATTTACCACGCGCACCCGTGTACTTGACCAACGCAAAGCCACAGTTTGCCTTGGCGTCGTTGCGCTTTTCCGAAACCTCGGGGAAATTCGGGTCAAAGGCGTTGCACACGTCAGCGGACAGGCAGACCGAGTTCTCATAGCACTCGTCGAGCAGCGCACCCTGCGCACGGCACAGGTCAGCCATAAAGGTGTCGAATGCGTGCGACTGCATGCCCGTCACGCCGTCCGAACCGGTCTCCTCCTTGTCCACCAGCAGACACACGCAAGTATGAGCGGGCGTTGCCTTGAGGTCGAGCAGCGCGGTTGCCGCCGTGTACGAGCAGACGCGGTCATCGTGGCCATACGAGCCAACAAACGAACGGTCAAAGCCGATATCACACGCCTTAAACGCCGGCACGCAACACAGCTCCGCCGACAGGAAATCCGCTTCCACCATGCCGTACTGGCGGTTTAAGTGCTCCATAATAGCGAGCTTGATCTTCTCGCTGCATTTTTCGTCTACTGTTTCGCTCGGCACCGAGCCGATCAGCACGTTCAGGCCTTCGCCCTTGATGACCTCGGTCGCCTTTTTGGTCATCTGCTCGGACGCAAGATGCGGCAGCAGGTCGGTGATGACGAACTTCGGGTCATCCGGCTTGTCGCCCACACGCACCTCTACCGTTTTCATCTGCCCGTTATGGCAAACGCAGACCACGCCGCGCAGCTCGAGCGGAATCGCCGTCCACTGGTACTTTTTGATACCGCCATAGTAATGCGTCTTGAAAAATGCCATGCCGCCGTCCTCATAGAGCGGCACGGTGCGGATATCGACGCGCGGTGCGTCGAGATGGGCAGCGGTCAGGCGCACGCCCTCGGAAATGTCCTTTTTGCCGATGACGGCAAGCATGATGCCCTTATTCCGGTTGATCCGATAGATCTTGTCGCCCGCCTTGAGGATATCATCGCGCTTCCACGCGTGAAAGCCCTTGGCCTCTGCCATGCGCACCATTTCCGCAACTGCGTCACGCTCGGTCTTGGCTTCGTCCAGAAATGCCTTGTATTCCTCGGCATACGCCTGCATGCCGCGCTTATCGCTGCCGGTCAGACGGTCAAAACCCGGCTTTTTGTCATAAAAAAGCTGTTCAGAAGTCATTGCTCATTCTCCTTTGCATAAATCTTCAAAAATCGCGTCGGCCTGCCGCTGCAAATCGGCAATGCCGCCGTTGTTTTCCACAATGTAATCGCACCGCGCACGATAGAATTCCGCGTCCGGCTGCGCCCCAATGCGGGCACGGGCGGCTGGCTCATCCAATCCATCGCGCGCCATGATGCGCGCAACGCGCGTCTCGGTATCCGCCAGCACACCAATGATACGCTCACACAGGTCGTCCGCACCGACCTCAAACAACGTCGGTGCATCGTACAGCACAAATGGACAATCGCCCTGCGCGCACATAGTCTCCAGCGATGCTACGCGGATGTATGGCAGGGTGATCGCATTGAGTTGTTTCAGCTTTTCCGGGTCGGCAAACACGATGGAGGCGAGTTTGGGGCGGTCGAGCGCACCGTTTTGATCCAGCACCCCGCCGAACGCCGCGTCGAGCGCGGCGAGCATGTCGCGATTTTCCGCACAAAGCGTGCGATAGACCGCGTCTGCATCTACCCAGCCCGCGCCTTTTTCACGCAGCAACGCGGCAAACGTGCCCTTGCCCGTGCCGCTGCCGCCGGTCAGCCCGATGATTCTCATTTTTCCACCTTCTTTTGCGGGTTATGCAGTCAGCCCAATTCAATCACATGGAAGCCCGCGGCTTTTTTGATGCGATTGGCGACCGCCAGACCCAGTCCCTCGTCCGATGGACACTGTGCCCAAATCTGCTGCACGTCCGTCTCGTCAAACGCACGCAGTCGGTCGAACACCTCGCGCGCCTGCGCAGCAAGGTCGGATTGCGAGCCGAAGCATTCCACCGCGCAAGTGGGGAACCGATCTTGATATTCATCAAAGCACAGAACGCCAGTGGGGCCGTTGATATGTTCTGCAATATAGTCTGCCGTCTTTTGTGGGTCTCCGCGCACCACTGTCACCGGCGCCTTGGGCGCATAGTGGCGGTACTTCATGCCCGGCGCGGATACCTCGACATCGTCCCCGATCTTTTCAAACAGCGCGCGGTCGACTTCGACCTCACCCAGCACGGTTTCGAGCTGCTCAAGCGTAATACCGCCCGGTCGCAGCAAGCGCGGCTTATCGAGCGCCAGCGTCACGACCGTGGACTCCACGCCCACGCCGCACGGCCCGCCATCCAGAATGGCAGCAATTTTGCCGTCCATATCGCGCAGCACATGCTCAGCCGTCGTGGTAGACGGGCGGCCGGACGTATTTGCGGAGGGCGCAGCCAGTGGCACGCCTGCTGCGCGAATCAAATCACGCGCCAGCGGATGCGACGGCAGACGGATGCCGACCGTGCCCAGCCCGCACGAAACTTCGTTCGGAATGCAGTCGCCCTTTGGCACGATCATGGTCAGCGGGCCGGGCCAGAACGCCTCAGCGAGCAGCTTCGCCTGCGGCGGCACGGCCGGACACAGATCGTAGATCTGCTCAAAGTCCGCGATATGCACGATCAGCGGGTTATCCTGTGGACGGCCCTTTGCGTGGAAGATTTTCGCCACTGCATCCCCATTTAAGGCGTTTGCAGCAAGCCCATAGACTGTTTCCGTGGGCATGCCTACCACTTCGCCCTGCAAAATCAGGTCAGCAGCAGTTTTTATTGCGCTTTCATCTTCTTGTGGGGAAAGCATACTCGTTTTCACTTACTTTTCACTTCCATATAGAGAATTTTATCCAATTAATATTGGTGAAAGGGCAAAAAGCACATTGGGCGCGTCGATCACGCCAGTATAAATACCGACTGCAACCAGCGCCGCGCCGATCGCCAGCAGAATCAGCCGCTTGGTGATCTTAAGCGCGAACAGAATCAGATTGATGGCCACCAGCGCGCCGCCAATCACCATCCACGGCGCAGACTGCATCAGGGCAGTAAGTTCATTCATTGCAGAGTTTCTCCTTTCGAGGGGTCAGGTTTCGCTTTGCGCTTTCATCTTTTCAGCCGTGTCCGCTGCGATCAGTGCGTCCAGCACCTCATCCATGTCACCGTTCAAAAACTGGTCGAGCTTGTAGATCGTCAGCTTGATGCGGTGGTCGGACACCCGGTTTTCCGGGAAGTTATAGGTGCGGATGCGTTCGGAGCGGTCGCCCGTACCAACCTGACTTTTACGGTCAGCGGCAATAGCGGCCTGCTGTTTTTCGACCTCGGCTTCGTACAGGCGGCTGCGCAGCACGCGCAGGGCTTTGTCTTTGTTCTTATGCTGGCTGCGTTCGTCCTGACATTCCACGACTGTACCGGTCGGGATATGGGTCACACGGATCGCCGAGGACGTTTTATTGATATGCTGGCCGCCCGCGCCCGATGAACGGAATGTATCAATACGCAGATCGTTCGGATCAAGGTAGAAGTCCACCTCTTCCGCTTCGGGCAGTACCGCAACCGTCGTTGTTGAGGTGTGCACGCGGCCTTGGCTCTCGGTCTCCGGCACGCGCTGAACACGGTGCACACCGCTCTCGAACTTGAGCCGCGAATACACCTTATCACCTGCCACGCGGAACACGATTTCTTTGTAGCCGCCGAGCTCGGTCTCGGACGCACTCATCACTTCGGTCTGCCAGCCGCGTTTATCGGCATACATCGTGTACATGCGGTACAAATCCGCCGCAAACAGTGCGCTTTCTTCGCCGCCCGCGCCGCCGCGTATTTCCACGAAAATATTTTTGTCGTCGTTCGGGTCTTTGGGCAGCAGCAGGATCTTCAGTTCCTCTTCGAGCCGCTTTTCCTCAGCCTTGGCTGCGTGCAGCTCCTCCTGCGCCAGCTCCTTCATATCCGGGTCGGACAGCATTCCGGTCGCGTCCACAATGGTCTGCCGTGCCTGTTCGTACGCGCGGTACGTTGTGACGATCGGCTCGAGCTCATTGCGCTCCTTGAGCAGCTTCGCCGCACGATCGGGATCATCATACAGCCCCGGCTCAGACAAACGGGCTTCCAGCTCATCCATGCGCTGGCACAGCCCCTTCACTTTTTCAAACATGCGTTTCTCCTTCCCCTCAGGCCGTCCACCGGCCGGTCAGCATCAATCCAAGGATCGAGCAGTATTCCCGGCAACGCACCGCCACCCACTGCCCGGGATAGGGTGTCGGCGCGGGAACGCCCAGCCCCTCTTCATAGCCCGCGCGGCGCATCAGCATTTTGGCGCGCGCCAAATGATAGTCGCTCGTCACCACCGCAGCCGTGTAGCTTTCGTGATCGCGCTTTTCTGCGTTCTCGATCAGTGCACGCGCATTCGCCAGATTTTCGATCGTGTTGGTGGACGCATCCTCGCGCAGCAGACGGGCAGGGTCAACGCCCTTTTGCTCGGTCAGGTACGCAAACATGGAATCCGCTTCGGTGCACGGTTCATTGCCGCCCTGTCCGCCGCACAGCACCGCTTTGCTGTCCGGGTTGGCAGCCAGCAGATCGGCGGCGGTATCGCACCGTGCGGCGAGCGCTGCGGACGGCTGTCCATCCGGGTTGACCAGCGCACCAAGCACGATATAATAATCCGCCTGCGTATCGGCTTGTTCCGCTCGCATGCCGGACTGAATGACAAACACCTGAATAGCGACGAAGGACACCACAAACAATGCGAACAGCACGCGCCCCACGACCGCCAGCACGCGGCAGGCGCGGTATTTTTCCCGTCCACGCAGCATCAGCCACATCCCCGCGCAGCCTACGGCGAGCGCAAGGAAGAATGCTGCGCCGAAGCGTGACGGTGCCCATGGCAGCTGTATCACGCCGCCCACAACGAACACCGCCGCGAGCGCCAGCCAGAATTTGCGTTCGGTCATTGCTGTAATTCCTCCAACTCAGCCGCTACGGCCTCCCATTCATCCATCTTGGCGGCCAGCGACTCGTCGCATGCTTCCTTTTCGGTCATCAGCTCCAGCAGCCGCGCTGAATCAGACGAAGCCTCGATCATCTGCTGTTCCAAGTCCGCCGACTGCTGCTCCAGCTGAGAGATTTCCCGCTCGAGGGTGTTGAGCTGTTTCTGCAAATTTTTCGTGCCGCCTGTGCGTTTCGGCTTTTCCGGCGGGCGGGGAACGTCGTCCAGCGTCGGGACATCGGGCTTTTTGCGTTTTGGCGCCGGGACAGGCGCAGGCGTTTCCGGTTTGACCCCTTTTTCGCGGTACGCCAGAAAATCCGAGTACGAGCCAATAAAGTCGATCAGATGACCGTCCTCCAGATACAGCACGCGGGTCGCAAATCGCTCGACAAAATATCGGTCGTGCGAGACAAACAGCAACGTGCCGTCGAATGCCTCAACCGCCTCCTCAATCCATTCACGGCTGGACAAATCCAGATGATTGGTCGGCTCGTCGAGGATGAGGAAATTGAGCGGGTCATACATCAGCTCACACAGTCGCAAACGACTTTTCTCGCCGCCGGACAGCATTTCCACGGTTTTCATCTGCTGCTCACCCGTAAACTGGAACGAGCCGAGCCGATTGCGCGCGACCTGCATGGACACATTTTTGTCATAGATCAACGTGTCGATCAGGTTGCGGTGCGGGTTGGCGAAATGCACCTGTTGCGGCAGATAGGCGGGGCGTAGTCCCACACCTTTACGAATTACGCCGTTATCCGGCATTTCCTCGCCCAGCAGGATTTTGAGCAGCGTCGTTTTGCCCGCACCGTTCGCGCCCAGCAGCGCGACCTTTTCACGGTTGCGGATATTGAAGCTGATATCATGTAATATTTCCCGCCCATCATAACTCTTTGTAATATCCTTGACCTTGAGAACCTCTTCGGTTTCATAGTTCGGGTCACCAAAGGTGACGGTCATTTTCTTTTCAGTCTTGGGGCGGTCGGTGACTTTCATGCGCGCGATGCGTTTCTCGATGGACGCCGCACGTTTGGCGAGGTGCTCAGTGCCGTGCTCATGCATCATGCGGGCGGTCGCTTCCAGACGCTTTTTCTCTGCCATCTCATGTTCATGGTGCTTAAGCTGCTCCTCGCGGCGGCGCTCCCGCTCGACGGCGTAATACGAGTAGTTACCGTTATAGAAATCGCAGGTGCAGTCGTGAATCTCGATCACGCGGTCGCAGCACTGGTCAATGAACCAGCGGTCATGGGAAATAATCATAACAGTGCCGCGGTAGTTCTCGAGGTATTCCCCGAGCCAGTCCACTGCCTGCATATCCAGATGGTTGGTCGGCTCGTCGAGCAGCAGGATATCGGTCTGCTCCAAAATGATGCGTGCCAAATTGATGCGCGTCTTTTCCCCGCCGGACAGCAGCGCGAACTGCTGCGCACGCATTGCCGGGGGAATCTCCAGACCGTTGCACACACGGTCGATCTCGTAATCGCGGTTATAGCCGCCGAGGATTTCCAGACGGGTTTCCAGCTGGGCATACCGTTTGAGCAAGGATGCATCATCCGGACGGCGGGTCATCTCATCGGTCAGCGCATCCATCGCAGCAGCGGCCTCGTCCGATTCGCGGAACGCAAGGCGCAGCACATCCTCGACCGTGGATTCCGGCGGGAAGTCCGGCATCTGGTCGATCACACCCGCGGTTTTACCCTGCCCAAAGGACACATGCCCGCCGTCATAGGGCAGACGGCCGGTCAGCACATTCAGCAGCGTGGTTTTGCCCGCGCCGTTTGCGCCGAGGATGGCTACCTTTTCTCCCGGCTGGATGTCAAAGGAAATATCCTGTAAAATCAGCTTATCGCCATAATATTTGGTCAGATTTTGTACGGAAATATCAGCCACGTCAGGCGGCTCCTTTCGGTTGATTGATAATCAGAGATATTATAGCACGTTTTCGCATCGTAGAAAACCCCAAAACGCCATAACGCCCTCTTTTCAAGCCGCAGCACGCACAAAACAGCAAAGAGCCGCATCCAAGCGGCTCTCTTCCAGAATTTGTCCGGTTTTTACCTGCGCCGCCGGAAAGCAGTGTTACAACCCACGCTCTTTCAGCCCGCGCACCAGTTCGATGTAGAACTCGCGCACGTCAAAGCCCGCGATATCCTCGCGCATCAGGTCGATCACGTCGCCGTGGGAGATGCCGCGGCGCCCCGGTACGGTCAGGTTACCGAGAAAATGCCCCCATTCGGCTGAGCTGCGCGCAACCAGACCGTCGTTTTCCTGCCTGTCATAACGGTTGACCAGCCGCCAAGTCAGATTAAGCGGAAAACCCGCACTTTTCGGACTGCGCATCGTACTCATCACGCTTTGGTAATAGACGCCGTCCGCGTCGGGCGTTTGCTCGTTGAACGCGGCGCAGGCGTCAGCCGCAAGGTCGCGTACACCGCCCATAAAGTCCGGTTTTTCGTCACCAAGCACATGGAACACCGCGTTATACCGACGCTCCATCCAGCCGAGCACGCTCTTTGGCAGCGTGGCCAGTAGGTGCTGGGCGAATACACACCCCCGATGCGGGGTGTTGATCGTGGTCAGTGAAGCGATATAGGGTGCGAGACCCAGACGCGAGATCGCATAGCGGCTGTCCAGCCCGCCCTTGGAATGCGCGATCAGGTTGAGCTTTTCCGCGCCGGTCTCCGCCAGCACGGCTTCGACGCGCGCTTTCAACTCAGCCGCCGACACGGCCACAGGCGCAGCGGACTGCTGTCCGCCATAGTAGAGCCTCGCGCCGCATTTTTGCAGCGCCTGCGGAATGCGTCCCCAGTAGTTGACCAACTGCCAGTCGCGGAAAAAGATGCCGTGCACCAGCAGAATCGGGTACTTCGTGCGGCAATCCTCGTTTTCGGCGTGGACGGCTTCGCGCTCGAGCCGCCCCAAATCGAAGTAGTATTCGCTGCGCGCGGCACGCAGCACACGATAGAACAGGTACAGGTTGAACACCGGCACCCACCAACACACCAGCAGAAGCACGCGCCAGACGATGCGCAGCCGATTGCAGGTAATCAGCACACGGAGAAAGCCGTTCATCACCAACAGACCCATTACAGGCAACCAGATCAACAAATCAATCACAACCGGCACCCATGCGGGCAATCCCGGCATGCGGCCAGCCAATCGTCCGGTGCGGTAAAGCACCAGCCACAGCACGCCGGTCGCAACGATCGACCAAAGTACCACCATCAGCAGCTCATAGCCGCCCAGCAGCGTGCGCAGGCGACGCCTCACGCCCGGCGCACGGCACGGACGGATATGTATAGTCAGATACCCCACCAGCAGCGCGAGCAGCACAACACCAGCCGACAGGCCGGACAGCGGCACCAGCTGCGTAAAAACCAGCAGATAATTGGCCAAGCAGGATACCACCAGCACACGCAGCAGCCGTGTGACATATCTCATATCTCATCCCCCCTTGCATCTGCGCCGCAAAGTGCGCATAAAGCAGAAAAAGCCTGTAAATGCAGGCTTTCTCATCAAAAGGCGGGCTTTGCCTACCTTTTGATACAAGGACGCGATTTTGTGTGCATACTTGCGCGCAAAATCGCGCAAGGGCTGTGTTCGCGCGCGTTTTACGCAGCACGGCACAGCCCTCCTCACGGAAAGCTGTACGCTTTCCGTGAAACATCAGTATCGCATCATCGGGATCTGATGCGGCTCCGACTCACCCGCCGGCAACAGCATCGCAGTGATATCCGGCCGCCCGGTTTCGATAAAATTGACCCCGCTGTGGATCAGACCGGCCAGCGTACGCTCATTATTGGTCGGTAGGCTCATAGTAAACAAACCCGCCTGCTTGCAAGCGCCGATCAATCGAGGCGTCAAATCTCCCGCAGCCGCACGAATACCGAACAAACCTGTCGTTTGCGCCGCCTGCACGAGAGCGTCAATATTATCCGGCAGCGCAGGCAGCTCGCCCATGATGTGCAGATCCGGATTGGCAACCGCGATACGCGCTGCCTCTACCAGACCCAAGCCGACGAAAATCGTATCGTCCAAATAGTTTACATGACGCAGCGTCATGCGAAGCTGAGGCAGCAGCGTCTGGTTATGTACGGTAATGGCGATCTTCGCCTGACAGGTGCGCGCCAGCTCAATGGCCTGTCCGGCCGGAATAAGCTGCGGCGCCGCCTGATGCAGTTCCGCATAGCTATAATCGGCAATGCTCATCTGTGTGCCGTCCGCTGCCACGCAATAACCATCCGAAGAAAGCACCGCGATACCGTCTGCGGTCATATCGACCGACAAACAGCAGCCCTTTGCCCCCTCTTCATTTCCGGCGAGGATGGATTCCAGCCCGTCCGGTTCGGTATCCATGCAGCCGACCGAGGACAGGATAAAAGTCTCCTTATTGGTATAATACAATACCGTTCCCCTTCTTTCTGCTTACAGGGTTTCTGGCTGCTCGTACTCCACGCCCATCGTATCGACGGTAACGGTTTTCATTTTCTGCTCCTGACGGGGGCGGTCGTGCCAGTCACGCTGGGTATTGACGATACCATCTACCACATCCATGCCCTCAATGACCATGCCGAAGGATGCATACTGGCCGTCGAGATGGGGCGAATCCTCCGTCATGATGAAGAACTGGCTGCCGGCAGAGTCCGGCGCCATCGTGCGCGCCATGGAAAGCACGCCGCGGGTGTGGTTCAAGTCATTCTGGAAGCCGTTTGCGGTAAATTCGCCGCGGATCTCATAGCCGGGGCCGCCCATGCCGGTGCCCTCCGGATCACCGCCCTGAATCATGAAGCCCGGAATGACGCGGTGGAAAATCGTGCCGTTATAAAAGCCCTTTTGAATCAGGGAAATGAAATTGCGTACCGTATTCGGGGCGATCTCAGGATACAGCTCTGCGCGAATAACGCCGCCTTGCTCCATTTCGATCGTTACAATCGGGTTGCTCATGGTATATCACTCCATTATTGCGATTTTGAACATATATGTGTATTGTAGCAAATTTCCGGCAAAACAGCAAGCAATGTTTCCATAATGAAACTCTCTGTGTGCATTTGCAGCATAGTGGTCAAGAAATCCACTTTATGCACAGAGCTTTCCACAGCCCCTCTGGGGATAACCCTGTGTACAAAGTGGATAACTTTCAGTAATTGACCCCACAAGCACCCCAATCCTGTGACTTCGCCGTTTACACATTGTAATATTGCCTGCGGAAAGAAGCATTGGGGGATAATCCGGCACACCGCGCGGCACACTGATTGTGTGAACACTTGTGCATAAAAGGAGGAGCCACATGGCAGAGGAAAACACACCCATCCAGGCGCCGGAGGAAAACAATATTGCTGAAACCGGTTCCATCACGGCCAAAACTTCGCGCGGTACGGTGCACTGCATCACCATTGTCGGTCAAATCGAGGGGCACATGGAACTGCCCGCGCAGAACAAAACGACAAAATACGAGCATCTGATTCCGCAGATCACCGCGGTCGAGCAGGCCGAAGAGATCGACGGCATGCTTATCCTGCTCAACACGGTTGGCGGCGACGTAGAAGCCGGTCTTGCCATTGCCGAACTGATTGCAGGTATGACCAAGCCGACCGTCTCTCTTGTGCTGGGCGGCGGACATTCGATCGGCGTACCGCTGGCAGTAGCGGCAAAAAAGAGCTTCATTGCCGCCTCAGCTGCGATGACCATTCATCCGGTGCGCATGAATGGCACGATCATCGCCGTACCGCAGGCATTTGAGTATCTTTCCAAGATTCAGGAGCGGATCGTGGATTTCATCACCAGTCACTCGCACATTTCCGCAGAATGCTTGCAGCAGCTCATGCGCGAAACCGGTCAATTGACCGCGGATGTCGGAACGGTGATTTCCGGCAAGCAAGCGGTAGAGCTTGGCCTGATCGACGCGGTCGGCACGCTGTCCGAGGCACTCGACGCGCTGTACGACATGATCGGCAAAACGCCCGAATCCTGAATACAACAACAAAGGCCCCGTCACCCGACGAGGCCTTTTACTTCCAGATTTCCATAGTCGCTCTTTTCCCAGCAGGATATTTCCCGCTGTATTTATTTTTTCTGCACGGTCGGATTTATTTTTGTTTCCCTTCCGTTACCCTGCTACGACTTTTGCTATCTGCATCGGAATGAAACCATGCTCCGAGCCGCTATTTGCAGTTTTATGAAGCTATCCATTTTTACCGGCGATGCTTTTGCCCCGATCTTTTCAAAAACCAAAAGCCCGGTTGCACGATATAATTCGATATCTTCGACCGACTGCTTCTCTTTCCTGCCTTTTACAGGAGTTCATTATCCTAATCGTTCACGGGAGTCACCCGACTGCGGTTCGTTTGGTAATGAACATTTTCTCCGTCGTTTACCTTTCTTACATTCGGGAACTCTATATCAATTTGTCGATGCGTCACTTACTCGGCGGGTGATCGTTCGATTCTGTTCCTGCTTACCCGAACCACTTTCAGCAAGTTTTGATATCATCTCTATCTTGTGCTCTGGTTCGCTTTTGCGGCATCATACTCATCAGTATGCCCATCGGCCATTGGATGCGCACTATTTTTGGTTTGGCAGGCATCGTCACGGATTCTTTTTCATTCGCCAACGCATCAAATTCAGGGGTCTTTCATGCGCGAACCTTACTTTCCTGCTGCCTCGATCCACTTGCATCGTCAGTATGTTTCACGGATGGATATCACGAGGATAGCTTCCTCAAAGGTGCCGTTCCTTACTTCATTCAGAAGTCGATCGCGCTTTTCAGGCGGTTCGTTTTGATTTTCTGGAACTCGCTCATTCTTATAGCTATCACCTTGATCGTTTCGGTTACAGCGTCGCGGCGAGTCCCGCGAACGGATAGGATGTCTCTTCTGTTACCATTGGACTCACCTCTTTCTCCGGTGGTATTTGGCTGTACGCCAGCCCTTTCAGAATAAGAATGGGTTTCGCCTTTTTGTAAAGCCCCTGCTTTACTTTCCCTCTGGTGTTTGCCCTTATCTTTTCTGTGATATTATAATATCATCAAGATTGCACAACGTCAAGTGTTATTTTCCGTTTTTTGATGGTGAATTTGCACGAAAGAATCGCTATTCTTTCAGCGTTTTCCCTCTTTTCAAGGGCGAGCCAATTTGCTATAATAATATTGTTGAGTGTGTTTTACACCCATGCTAACTGAATTCCACAAAAATGCTGTCTTGGGGGTCATTTTGACCCCCTTTTTTCAAAGGAGGTACAAAATATGGATATCTTCAGCTTCTACATGCCGACCCGCCTGTTTTTCGGACATGGCTCGGTCAAAAAACTGGCGCGCGCCCGTCTGCCCGAGGGCCGCGGCCTAATCATCACCGGCGGCACTTCGACCACCCGCTTGGGTTATGTAGCCAAGGTGGCTGACGCGCTGGCCGAAGCCGGACACGAGACCATGGTATATAATAAAGTGCAGCCCAACCCGACCATTGAGGGCGTGCGCGAATGCGCAGCGCTGTGCCGTGCAGAAAACATCGCATTTGTTGTCGGCCTTGGCGGCGGTTCGTCAATCGACACCGCCAAAGCGGTCGCCATCATGGCCACCAATGAGGGCGATTGGTGGGATTACATCCACGGCGGCACCGGCGGCGGCAAGCGCATCGCCAAAGCCGGTCTGCCAATCGTTGCCATCCCGACCACCGCAGGCACGGGCACAGAGGCTGACCCGTTCACGGTCATCACCAACGGCGAAGAGAAGATCGGCGGCGGTGGCGAAAAATGCTTCCCGACTATCTCGATCGTTGATCCCGACTTTATGATGACCGTACCGCCGCATTTGACCGCCTATCAGGGCTTTGATGCATTTTTCCACGCGGCGGAAGGCTATATCGCCACCACAGCCTCGCCCATCAGCGAAATGTTCTCGCTCAAGGCCATCGAATTGATCGGGCGCTCGCTTGCCACTGCCGTACACGAGGGCGGCAATGCAGAGGCACGCGCAGATGTTGCGCTGGCGAACACCTTGGCCGGCTTTGTGGAGACGCTGTCCAGCTGCACCGGTGAGCACGCTATTGAGCATGCGCTGAGCGCATTCCATCCCGCGCTGCCGCACGGCGCGGGCCTGATTATGATTTCCAAGGCATACTGGAGCCGCTTTTTCGAGTCCTCGGGCGACAAATTGGTTGCCATCGCCCGCGCGCTCGGTCATACGGACGCCAACAAACCGGAGGACTTCA
This sequence comes from uncultured Agathobaculum sp., assembly GCF_944380975.1. Lineage (GTDB taxonomy): Bacteria > Bacillota > Clostridia > Oscillospirales > Butyricicoccaceae > Agathobaculum. The sequence goes on from NZ_CALWJK010000016.1 coordinate 33,659, forward strand.
TCACAGCGCTTGCCGATCTGCAAAAGCGCTGCAACGTCAGCGAGCTGCGCCTTTCGGGCTATGGGGTACAGCAGGCCGATTTCGGCAAATACGCCGATAACGCCATCGAAACGATGGGCGGCTTGTTCCGCGTAGACCCGCGCCCGCTCACACGCGAGGATATTATTGCGATTCTTGCGGAAAGCTATAAATGACTTCGATCGAACCATACAGGTTCGATCGAACAGGACACACCGCGGCGCTGCCGCGGATGTGTCCGTGGCAGGAAAAAGTTCCGATAAACGAAACTTTTCCCCTTTCTTGTATCAAAAGTCCGGCTAAGCCGGGCTTTTGATGAAAAAGCCTGCATTCGCAGGCTTTTTCTGTCTAACATGCGCCAGAAGGTGCGAAAGGAGACCCTCCGATGAAAAAATTGCTTCTGATTGCAACCGGCGGTACGATCGCCTGCCGCGAAACCGAAAACGGCCTGTCGCCTGCACTGAGCGGTACAGAGCTGCTGCATTTTATACCGCAACTCAGCGACTTCTGCACAGTGGATGTTTGTGACCTGATGCAGCTGGACTCAACCGATCTGACCGCAGACGACCGTCTGGCCATGGCGCAGGCAGTACGGCGCGACGCGGATCAATATGACGGTTTTGTCATCGCGCATGGCACGGATACACTGGCCTACACCGCAGCGCTGCTTTACCATATACTGACCGACCTTACAAAGCCGGTCGTACTGACCGGCTCGATGCTGCCCATGGGCGCGTCCAGTTCGGATGCCCCGCGCAACCTGCTGGACGCCTGCCGAGTCGCGGCGGACGGACGCGCGGGCGTGGTGGCTGTGCTCTGCGGCAAAATCCTTCCGGGCAACCGCGTGGTCAAATTCCACTCCACGCAGATCGATGCCTTTCTCTCGGCAGGTGCGCCGCCCCTCGGCACGGTCGGCGCGGACGGCAAGGTGCGCTGGGATGTCCCGGCTGCCCCCCCTGCGCCATCTGCTCCCGCCGCGCTCGACCCCCATGTGCTGCTTCTCAAACTCACACCAGACCTTGAGCCTAGCTTTTTCTCTGCGCTGCACGGCTATCCCAAGGTGATTCTGGAAACCTTCGGCGCGGGCGGTATTCCCGCGCGGCTGGAACACGCTGTGCGCGCGCTGATTGAGAGCAGCACGCGCGTATATATCACCAGCCAGTGCACCGCTGGGGGCGTGCATCTGCATCACTATGCAGTCGGTCGCCGTGCCGAAGCCTTGGGCGCGATCTCTCTCGGAGACCGCACTACCGAAGATGCACTCGCGGCGGTCATGTGCGGCGAGATATGATGTGCCGCGGTTCCTGTCCGTATTTTTCTTTCCTCACTTGTTCTTGTTTATATTGCACATTTTTATTTTTTCTTTTTTGTGCTATTTGTCTTGTCCATCCATTGTTTTGCACAATTGGAAATGGTGTAATATAGTCAAATCATAAAAGAAAGAAGGCCGTAATATGAATAAGTTTGCAAAGGCGATCATCCGTATGAGCGAGTCTACCATGCAGAACAGCAGCTATGTTCGCGGCCTGTTCCGCACATACGGCATTCCGGTTTCGCGCCAGGACAGCGCTCCGAAGGACTGATGATCTCGCAGCATCGGCATAACGGATAAACCGCAAAGCAAAAGAGAAAACCGACCGAAACTAACGCTCTCGGTCGGTTTTTTTGTATCTCAATCCCGGTTTTGAATGTTTTCCCTGTAATACGCCTCAAACAGGTGCATCATCAGGCCCTTGCGCCGGTTTTCTCCCACATGCCGCAGATACTTCCAACAGGAGATAGCCGTAATCAAGCCGCCTATCGTGCATACAATCATGTCCCCCATTGTATCTGCTACACCAGTCAATGCCACCTGCTGCGGATCTGCGCCGGAAAACGAGACAAGATATTCCCAAATCTCCCACAGCACCGCGCTCATCATGGCGAACATCCATGTATACAGCGATGCGTTAAATGCATCCGCAGGATCGAGGGCATGTCCCGGCTTTTGAGCGAAATACACCGTCGTGCCCAGCACCGCAAACAGGAAACCGGACAGGAAATGCAAAATCTTGTCCCAATACGGAATCAGCTCATACCCACCGAATAGGCTGGCAAACGACACTGCTGCCAACACGAACCAGTCAAACACGACCTCAAGCAGGTAAACCGGCTTTAATCGGCACAGACGGTACAGCACATGCGGCACAACAGGCAACAAAAACGCCGCCAGCACCAGCAAACCGTTATATACGGTTGCCTCCTGCAGCATGCGCAGCGCAGCCGCGTAAATCGTGAACCCATAATAGAAGATCAGCGTGCCGTTCCGCACGCGGCGCATCCGTTCCATATTGCACCCCTTATTTGTACTGCTGGTACGCGGCAACTGCGAGCGCGTCGCAGCGATTATTATACGGATTATCCGCGTGACCCTTCACCCAATGGAACTGAACCGTGTGTTTTTCCAATAAATCGAGCAGCCGTCCCCACAACTCCGGATTTTTAGCAGGTTTTTTGTCACTCTTTACCCACCCCTTGGCGCGCCAGCTTTTCGCCCAGCCTTTGGTGATGCCGTCGACCACATACTTGCTGTCCGAATACAAATCGACTGCGCACGGCTCTTTCAGCGCTTCCAGCGCAGTAATCACGCCCAGCAGCTCCATGCGGTTGTTGGTGGTGGAGGGTTCGGAGCCGGACAATTCCTTCTCCTTCTCCCCATATTTCAAAATGGCGCCCCAGCCGCCCGGCCCAGGATTGCCCGAGCACGCGCCGTCGGTATAAATCGTTACGTTTTTCATAATTCCTCCTGTTTTCTTATGTAAAAACAACAAAAGCCACGAAATACCGTGGCTTTTCTGTATTTTTCTTATGCAATCACGCTCGCCGGTACTTCCACCTGCTCATAGACGATGCTGATGATGGACAGCACCACCATGGCAGTCGCGCGGCAGATATGTACCAGATCGTCGTTGATGCCGTGACGGCGACCGGGCGCACGGTATGCATCGTGCATTGAACCAATGCGTGTGATCAACCCATCCACCGAAACCGGCGGGATGATCGGGCTAGCCCACTGCTCGAACCGAGCCTCGGTCATGCGGCGGCGGATGACCAGCGCCACACGCTTTTCATACAGATAATGCGCGAGCAAATTGCGCTCATAGATGTCATCATTATGCGGATAGGTGAAGAAATCGGTGATATAGTGGCAAATCTCGCCCAGATCCACCGAAAGCTCACGACCATTGACCGGGCCGATGGTGTATTTTTCCGTGAACGCACGGATCTTGTCCATCACCTCATCCATCATAATCGACGGATTGTGGCGCTTAGTCAGATAAGTGCCGGTCAAATCGGGCTTTAAGTTGCCATACACAAAGCCACTCGAATCAAATGTAACGCCACAGGTCTGCTCCACGTAATCCATTAACAGATGTGCAACGCGAATATGAGATACGGAATCCATCAGCAATCCTCCAGACGGAACACACGTTTCTTAACAGCATCTTAACATCCGGGGCGATTATAAAAAACCCCCGAAAACGTTTTTAGTATATCACAAATTTCCCACCCTGTCTTGCTTTTTTTGAAATTGTAACGAAAACAACACAATTTCTTTCGGTTTTTGCTGTATTTCCCAACAAAATAATTACATTTTTGGTTATCTTGCCCGAAACGCCTCGCTGCGGAACTGGATCTTTCCCTCCAACGCCTGCCGCAGCCGCTGGCACATCGCTTCGCGGTCGCGGTTGAGCGTACCAGCCAAATTGACATAATTCGAGGCATGGTTTGCACGGAACACACTGCCCTCTGCGTCAATGTGCTCAAGCAGGATAAGCGTTTCATGTGCGATCTCGATGGGGTTCATCAGGTAGAAGCGGCCCGCCTGCCAGTCGCGCATCAGGGGCGTTTCCAGTTCAAAGAGCAGGGTCAAAAGGCCGATATACTCCGGCTTCATGCGCGAGAGTGCCTCGGCGGTCTTGATTGCGTGCTCCTCGGAAAGCTCGGTCGAGCCGAGACCCGCAATACAGGTGACCGACAGCTTCATGCCCGCCTGCTTTACCATCAGGCCCGCACGCACGATCTCGTCAGCGGTTTCGCCCTTATTAACGCGGCGCAGCACCTCGTCCGAACCGGATTCCAGGCCGAGATAGATCATATCCAAGCCCAGCTCATGCAGCAGGTTCAGTTCCTCCTGCTTTTTGACCAGAATAGACGCGGGCGAGCCGTAACTTGTCACGCGCTCGCACTCCGGAAACACCTGCCGGATATAGCGCAGAATCTCGGCCATGTGCTCGGCGCGGCACATGAGCGCATCGCCGTCCGCCAGAAAGATGCGCCGAACATGCGGATACATGCGGCGCGCCTCGTCAAAATCGCGCTTAACATCCTCGATCTTGCGCACACGGAAGCGCTTTTCCTTATACATATCGCAGAAGGTGCACTTGTTATGGCTGCATCCAATCGTCACCTGAACGATCAGGCTGTACGCCTCAGAGGGCGGCCGGAATACGCGGCCTTCGTATTCAATCACGGAAATTCCTCCTTTGTTTGCATCAAAAAAACAGCGGGCGGAGGGGAAAACCTCCGCCCGCTGTCGCTCATTCTTCGGTTTTCTCTTCTGCGGGAGCGGCTTCCTCGGCCTTTTCTTCCTCGGTCTCCTCGTCCGCTTCCGGCGCTTGCTCATCAAACGAATCCTGATAAGCGTCGTCTACCGCCGCGCACTCCTCCGCACAAGCGCAGGACGCGCAATCGGAATCCTCGCGCATCATTTCCTCCAGCTCATCCATCGCCTTGAGCTCCGCCTCGTGATAAACTTCCTCTTCGCGCTTCTTCTGAAGCAGTACAAGCGCCGCCGTTGCACCGGCTGCACAGGCAAGACTGGTCAGCAGCAGAGTCGCTTTGATTTTCGTCGAATTTTTCAAAGAATCCACTTCCTCTCAAAGTGATGCGGAATATTTATTTAACTTTATCATACCCTTGCGGCAAAGTCAATGGCGGCATCCGGTTATTTGCCCAGTTCATAGGCGCGCGCAATGCATTTATCATTTGCCTGCGCGAGCATATCGGCAAGGCCGCATGCTTCGAGCACCCGCATTGCCTCAATCGTTGTGCCACCCGGCGAGCAGACGGCACGGATCAGCTCCGCAGGCGTTTTATCACCTTCCAGCAGCATTTTTGCCGAGCCGATCATGGTCTGACAGAATAATTTGAGCGCGTCCTGCTGTCCGATGCCGTGCGCCGCGGCGCTTTTGACCATCGCATCCGCAAACGCATAAATATAGGCCGGTGCCGAACCCGCATACGGAATGACCTCGTTGAGCATATCCTCCTGCTCAAAGACAACGGTCACGCCCATGGTGTCGAACAGCGCGCGCATCTGCGCCAGCTGCGCCTCGGTTGCCGCCGTATTTTTGACCAGTTCGGTCGCGCCCTCGCCCAACATCAGCGGCGTATTGGGCATGACGCGGATGACCGGCGTATCCGCGCCGAGCGCCCGCTCGATCTTGGCAAAGGTGACACCCGCTGCAATCGACACGACCAGCGGCTTTTCTCCGCCGCATTTTCCCAGCACCGGCAAAATTTCATCAAAATTCTGCGGTTTGACCGCAAGCAGCACGGTTTCGCAATCAGTATACACCTGGGTATAATTGTCCGTAACAGCATAGCCACGGGCGCGGTTTGCCGCACGCTTTTCCTCGCTGCGGTTGAACAGCAGTACCTGATCGCGCGTCAGCAGACCGGCGCGCACCGCGCCTTCCGCGATCGCCATGCCCATATTGCCGGCGCCCAGCACGCCAAAACGGTATGTTTTCATGAAACGCTCCCCTCTCCATTCCGATAGGCTGTTAAAAGAATTATAGCATACCCGGCTTTTCCCTGCAAATATCTTGTGAAAAAGCCGCTTTTGTGATACAATAGCTTCATTATTTTATTCCGGAGGAGAACGAAACGTTGGCTCGCTTTGTTCCGCACATTGGACTGCGGACGGTCAAAACCGGTCTTGCGGTGGCGCTGGCACTGTTTTTCGCCGATCTGCGCGGTTCGACCTCTCTGATTTTCGCCGCCATCGGGGCAATCAGTGCGATGAGCCGCACGGTGGGCGACGCTTTTGAAACCTGCCGCACGCAGCTGACCGGCATCCTGCTGGGTGCTGGATTTGGCGCGCTGTTCGTCAGTCTGTTTTCCGAGTTCCGCTATTTGGGAATCGGGCTGGGGCTGATGATGCTGATTCTGCTGTGCGTCCGGCTGCGACTGCAATTTGCCGTACCGCTGTCCTGCATCGTGTTCGTTTCCATCTGCGTGTCACCGGCCGGTGACGCATTCCAGTATGGCTTCAACCGCCTGCTGGACACCACCATCGGCCTTGCCACAGCACTGGTCATCAATGTTGCGATCAAGCCTTATAACAACAGCCGGCGGATTGCCGATTTGCTGCGGCAATTCCATCAGTCGGTTCCCGATTTTGTCAGCGAGCGCGTGCTGCATGGGAGATATCCCGACCTGTCGCCGCTCCGAGAACAGCTTGACCGCATCTCAACAGAACTGAGCATTTTTGAAAAACAGCGCCTGTTCCGCATACGCGGACATGACGAGCAGGCGGTTTATTTGCGCGGCTGCGAACGGCTTGCGCAAAGCATCTGGCAGGAGCTTTCCGCCCTGTGCGCGATGGATGAAAAGGGGCATCTGTCGCTTGAAAATGCCATCTGGCTGAGGGATATCGGCCTGCATGTGCCGGACGGTGTGTGCGCCATGCCGCAAAGTACGGCGGACGTGGTCGGCAACTACCATCTGGACAATCTGCTGCGTGCGTGGCAGTTCCTCGGCGAATTCAGTCTCTCGGAATAGTATTCCCGCCGCCCGGGCAGCAGTAAATAGAAAGAAAACATGTAAGGGAGTAGTTTGCAAAAAATGGAACAGAAATCAAGAAGCAGCTTTTCCAGCCGCATCGGCTTCGTGCTGGCTGCGGCCGGTTCTGCAGTGGGTCTGGGCAACCTGTGGCGTTTCCCGTATCTGGCCGCGCAGTACGGCGGCGGCATTTTCCTGCTGGTGTATATCATTCTGGCGGTTACGTTCGGTTTTGCGCTGATGATCACCGAGATCGCCATCGGCCGCAAAACCCGCCTGTCCTGTATCGGCGCATATAAGGCGCTCGACCGCCGGTTCGGCTTCCTCGGCTGGATCGCGGCGTTCGTACCGGTTATCATCACGCCGTATTATTGTGTCATCGGCGGCTGGGTCATGAAATACCTGTTCACCTTCCTGAGCGGCAATGGTCTGGCAGCGGCTGACAACGGCAATTATTTCAACGCGTTCATCGGCTTCGACACCGGTTCCATCCCGGCTACTATGCTGGATTTCAGCGGCCCGACCCCGTGGTTTTTGATCTATGTGCTGCTGACCACCATTGTTGTTATCTTTGGTGTCGAAAAGGGCATTGAAAAGGCCAGCCGCGTGATGATGCCTGTGCTCGCCGTGCTGAGCGTGATCGTTGCCGTTTACTCGCTGACGATTGACGGCGCTATGGCGGGTCTGAAATATTACCTGCTGCCCGACTTCTCGCAGTTCTCCGCCTCGACCGTACTCGGCGCACTCGGCCAGCTGTTCTATTCGATGTCTCTGGCGATGGGCATTATGATTACCTACGGCTCATATATGCAGAAAGAAAACCTGCTGGAGCACTCGGTCACGCAGATCGAAGTATTCGACACCCTGTTTGCGTTTATCGCAGGTCTGATGATCATTCCGGCAGTTGTCGCTTTCAACGGCGGCGACCCGTCCCAGATTAACAACGGTCCCGGACTGATGTTTATTACGCTGCCGATGGTATTTGAATCCATGCATTTCGGCTCTATCATCGGTACCGTGTTCTTTCTGCTGGTGCTGTTTGCAGCGCTGACCTCCTCGATCTCGCTGATGGAGACCATTGTCTCGGTCGTAATGGACAAGACCCCGCTGAAGCGCACGCCTGCAACCCTGCTCGTTATGGTTGTCGTGCTGCTGGTTGGCGTACCGTCCTGTCTGGGCTACGGTCCGTGGGCAGGCATCACCATCATTGGCATGCAGTTCCTCGACTTCTTTGACTTTATCTCCAACTCGGTGCTCATGCCGATCGTTGCGTTCCTGACCTGCATCCTGATCGGCCATGTGGTCGGCACCAAGGTCATCGCAGACGAGGTCAAGGAAGGCGCAGGCTCCTTCCACCGCGAAGCGCTGCACCGCGTCATGGTGCGCTGGATCGCGCCGATCCTGCTGGTGGTCATCCTTGCCACCGAACTGGCAACCAAGGTGTTCCACATCTTCACAATCTGATCTATCCAAACAAAAAGGGCGCGTTGCAGAAATGAAATCTGCAGCGCGCCCTTTTATGCGCCGTCCAAAGGAGTATGTAGCCGATAGG